>JBFILF010000406.1:0-5166 GCA_041599835.1 Pirellulaceae bacterium | reverse complement strand
TCAGCGTCGCCGCCGCCGTGATCCTTTACGAGTCCCAACGTCAGCGCAATTTGCACCCTAACCCTTAACAAGGGATGGGAGAGATACAACTCGCTTACATTAAGCTGGAACGCCGAATGTACATTGATCAGCTAATCAAAATGGGACATTTTTTCGCCCGCATTGTTATTTTTGGGAGAGGGTAGCCATGCAATTTAATTCGTTAGGATCTATGAAGGCCATGTCGCGGGCCGCTCCGGCTCCTACTGGCCCGGTATCGGAGATTTCAAAAAACCTGCTTAAACACATTCCTGGCGAGGCCAGTGGATTCTATTTGATCGCAGCTGGTTCTTTCCAAGACCCAGGGATTGGAACACTCGGCGCTTTATTTGCGATGTCGTTGTTCATTGTTTTGCTCGTCCGCATTCTGGCAAAGGCCAGTATCGGCATCATTGCCACCACAGTCGGCGCATTCTTAATTTGGATGCTGGTTATCGACAACGGGTTTCTTGCTCAAGTTCTGCCTGACGTACTGCCGGATCCCTGGGGCCTGATCCTGGCTTCGTTTTACTCGATCGTGATCACGGCTCTTGCCAGTGCCGGGAAATTAAGGTGAAGTGGTTGCAGACGGCCAACCGTCATTTTGCTCCTACAAATTCTGCTACAAATTATTGCGCGGGACTGCTGAAATGAATTGTTATAGTCTTAAAGCCGTCACATCGAGCTTTATATTCTTGGTCGTTTCGGCAACATCCGGTTACGCGCAAGAATCTCATCCGCCAACAACGACCACGGAAATTCCGTTCAAAACCCACGATGGTTTTGACCTGTTGGGGAAATTGACCCGGCCGTCCAGCGATGGCCCACACGCCGTCGTGATCTATGTGCAGACGGCCGAAGCGATGACGGTCAATATGCGACGCCCCAAAGGAGGTGGCCAGACGTTTGACTACTTTGATCTGTACGCGTCCAAATTACCGGAAATGAACGTGGCATTCTTTCGCTACCAGGGTCGCGGCGTGCAGATGGGAGACAAACCGCCACGATTCGAGACCATCGACTGGGAAATCTTCAATACCAGCACGCTCGATAACAAAGTCAAAGATATTTTGTCGGCAATCGATACCGTCAAGCAGTTGGACGTCGTCGACCATTCACGAATATTTCTGATGGGGGCCAGCGAAGGCACGTTGCTGGCGGCCGAGGCGGCCGCGCAACGGCCAACCGATGTTGCCGGATTGATTCTTTACGGTGTGATGTCGGGCAATTTGCGCGAAAACATGAAGTACATCTTTAGTGACGGCGGCTTTCTCACGTATTTGCAATACTTCGACAGTGACGGTGACGAAACAATCTCCCAGGAAGAATTCGAGGCCGATCGGCGTAAATACCGCGAACGAGTTTTCAACAATGCGGCGTTTGAAACGTTCGACCGCGACAAAAACGGGGTTTACACCGTCGACGACCTGAAATTGCAGACCAAGCCATTATTGGATGCGATCGACAACGAAAACTACGGACTGTTGAATCTGTGGGCCAAGACTTCCGCCGGGGCCACCACGCCGCAAGATTGGTTCAAGGACCATTTCGCGCACCCTACCATTTGGTCCTTTCTGGAAAAGTTGGATATGCCGATCGGGATTTTTCATGGAGCCCTCGACGGTTCTTGCCCGATCGAGGGCGTCAAGAAGATGGAGCAGCGCGCGAAGCAATCCGGCAAGCCGAATATCGAGTTTCACTATTTCCCGGACCTCGACCATTCGTTGGACATCGCCGCCTATTTTATCAAAGATACACTGCCCGACGGGCACCGGCGGATTTTTGAATTTATAGAACGTCAAACCGCGCGGTAGCCTGCGACGGGCGAACCATGCATGGTCGATTGCCACCAACAGGCGAGACGTTGAACCGGGATTGCCGGATTCATTGAGCCACCTCAACACAGAATTCGGCACGCGGCCACTTGCGATCTGCGTTGTTTGAAGCCCGATGGCGAATCACCTAAAATGTGCGGTTCATCAAACTAATTTTGTCAATGGCAACCCGTTCGCCCACAGGAGATCCGTTAATGGCAAAGTCGCCCGAAGAAATGGCTGCCGCGATGAAGGCCAACCTGAAGGAAAAGACCGGCAAAACGCTGCCGCAATGGCTGAAAATCGTTAAGTCGTCGAAGCTCGCCAAGCACGGCGAAATTGTGAAGATGCTCAAATCCCAACATGGTGTAACTCATGGGTTTGCCAACCTGATCGCCCAGGAACATTTGAGCACCGGCAAGCCGGCCGAATCAGGCAACGAGCTCGTCGACAAACAGTACGCGGGCGGCAAAGCAGAATTGCGGCCGATTTACGATGCGATCATCGCCGCCGTACAAAAGTTTGGCAACGACGTCGAGGTGTCACCCAAAAAGGCTTATGTCAGCCTGCGCCGCAGCAAACAATTCGCGCTGGTACAGCCGTCGACAAAAGACCGTGTTGACGTCGGAATCAACTTCAAAAGCACCAAGGCCAGCGGTCGCTTGGAAAAATCCGGCAGTTTCAACGCGATGGTTTCGCATCGCGTCAAAGTGACGGATAAGAAAGAAGTCAACGCCGAATTGAAAAAATGGCTCAAAGCGGCCTACGACGAAGCCTGACCTATCCAGCGTTTTTGCAGAGTGAACCGCCAAAACGGCAAACGAGGCATCCCCTGATCTATCGCGTCACCGACTCGGGGAACGTGTTGCGCAGGGTAGCAATGCGGGAGATTGTGACGGCGAAACGACGGTCGACACAATGGGAAGTCGTTGCGACTAGGAAATTGTTTACATTGGCGATGGGCCAGTCGCAAAAGGCCAACAGTCTGAAAATGACAGCAAGTCATCGCGTAATTAATGCCCGCTTCTAGGCAAGACGTTTGAATAAGCCAATAATTCAACGGCATGTTCATTAAACCTGTAAGCGGTAATGTTAATGACCAGACCTCAAAACGACACAGACATTCACGAAACGCTATCCCGGTTGCATGAGGAACTGCACGGCCTGGACTCGATCGACGAAAGCACGCGAACCGAATTGCGGGAGATCGCCGAAAAAATCCGGTCGGTTGTCGAAACCACCCAGGAAGCGGCGCCAGAAGAGCAAGGTCAGTCGCTACGCGAAAGTCTCGAGCGATCAGCGGTCAAATTCGAAGCATCCCATCCAGTGCTGACCAGTTTGTTGCAGCGCCTGTCGGATGGATTGGGGCAACTGGGGATTTAAGTAGGGCGGAACCCGTTCCGGCGTGCGGTGCCCTGCCGGAAACGCGGCTGCATGGCCGCAATAGCGCTTCGTCTGTTTCGGACCATTGGAATTTCGTCCCTTGCGCGTCCTCGGGGTACCCTTTCCCCAAGTGGGCACTAGCCATCGACGCTGGCATCGCCCAGGACTTCGTCGGCATACATGGCGATTTTTTCGACGATCGACATCGCGGAATCTTCACCGACACCGACTTTCCGCAGTGTTTCCAGTAAATGATCGGTAAACCGGCTGAGGTGTGCGCGACGAAGTTTGAGGTGGCTATGGGCCTTAAACAGGTCGATGTCTCGTCCAGGGGGCGGACCGCCGAGGGCCAAGGTAAAAAACTGTTTCTGCATCCGCCGCAATGTGTCCATGGAGGTGTTGGAAAAGAACGGCGCCAACTCGGGATCACTCAACACGCGATCGTAAAAACTGTCGACCAACGTGTCGATAGTCGCTGCTCCGCCGATTTGCTCGTAAAGGGATGGCTCGCTCATGTTTCAAATCAATCCTGGCGTTTCAGCGCGATCAGATGCTGTTGTCCGCGAATGTACAACACGCCTTCAGAAATGGCCGGCGTTGTGAGAATTGTTTCCCCGCATCGGTTGACGGCGACCAGCCTGAATTCGGGTCCTGCCTCCACGACCAGCACCGTGCCATTTTCAGACGGAAAATATATATGGCCGTCGGCCGCTACCGGCGAGCCAACCATGCTGAGCGTACCTCCAATATCGGATTGCTTGAGGTTGAGATCTTCCAATCCTTCGGTCAAGCGTTTTTGGTAGACCTGCTGGCCGGTGGTCGCACGGATGCACGTCAAAATACCGCGGTTGTTGCACGAATACAGATAGTCGCCGTAAACGATCGGGCTCGGCATGTACGGGCCACCGCGCGGCTGGCTCCAAACCACGTGCTCGTTGGTTGTTTCACCCTCGTCAAGCGTGACGTCACCTTCCGCTTCCAATGATAACGCCACGATCGGTTGGATCGGCCGGTAGCCACTGGCCAGAAAGATCAAATCGTGGGCGACAAAGGGCGTGGGCACGACAATTTCCGAATGGCCGCCCAGGCGCCAAATCTCTTCGCCGGTCCGGGCGCTGTATCCCCGTGCAAACTTGGTGGCGTGCGTCAGCAACATCGGTCCCCGCGGTGAATCGACGACCGTCGGTGAACTCCAGCCTGGAATCTCTTCCCGCTCCGAACGCCACACCAACGAACCGTCGCTCAATCGGTAGGCAGCCACAAACGAGTTGGTTTGAATATCGCATTGCACAATCACCATGTCTTCAAAAATCACCGGTGAGCTGCCAAAACCCCACTGATAACTTTTGTCATAAAACCAGCCGCTATCCAACATTCCCAAATCTTTTTTCCACAGTAATTCGCCACCTGTGTTGTAGCAGTACAATCCCTCGGATCCAAAAAACGCAATGACGTGATCGCCATTGGTGGCCACGGTCGAGTTGGCATGCGTCGATTTTAAATGGCGTTTGACCTGGGGTATCGCTTTGGCAGCTTGCCGTTGCCATACGATTTCGCCGTCGTTTTTGTCGAGGCAGTACACCATAAAACGGTGTTCCGACTCGTCGTCGACGGAATCCACTGAACCGTACAGACCGGGCTTGATCGAATGGTCGTCTTTGCCGCTGATCGCCGAAGTGATGAAAATCTGATCACCCCAAATCACGGGGCAGCTGTGTCCCAGCCCATCGATTGCGGTCATCCACAGCAAGTTTTTGCCTTCGCCCACGTTCCACTCCCGTGGTGGATTTTGCCCATCGGCGATGCCGCGACCGCCCGTGCCGCGAAACTGGGGCCAGTGGACGCCAGAGACCTCTCGGTCCGCCAGCCGCGATTCGGGGCTGCTGGGTAGAAACTCGGGTGCCGCCGCGGCTTCTTCTTCAGCCGTTTCCGCGTCGGCTTTGTCTTCTTT
>JBFILF010000405.1:0-5168 GCA_041599835.1 Pirellulaceae bacterium | reverse complement strand
GCCCCATTATTCGATGGGCGGGCTGTGGGTCGATTACAACTTGATGACGACCATTCGGGGATTGTATGCGATAGGCGAAGCGAATTTTTCGGACCACGGAGCCAATCGCCTGGGAGCCAGCGCCATGATGCAGTGCCTGGCCGACGGATACTTTATTTTGCCAATTACCATCGGTGATTATCTCAGCCGTTTTCCAGCCGATGATGTCAGCGATCACGCCGCTTTCAAAGACGTGAAGAATGAGGTCCAACAACGGATCGAAACGTTGTTGTCGATCAACGGCTCCAGTACCGTGGAGTCGCTGCACCGGCAGCTCGGCCGCGTGATGTGGGACCATTGCGGGATCGTGCGCAGCCGCGAAGGACTGGAGCAGGCTTTGCAAGAGATTCCCAAGCTGCGCGACAAATTCTGGTCGGATCTGAAGATTGCCGGTCACGGTGAGCAGCTGAATCAGTCGCTGGAGCATGCCGGGCGGCTGGCGGATTTCTTGGAGTTCGGCGAGTTGATGTGCCGGGACGCGCTCCAGCGCGACGAGTCCTGTGGCTGTCATTTGCGCGAAGAGCACCAGACCGAAGACGGCGAGGCGCTGCGCGACGACGCGAATTGTGCCCATGTTTCCGTGTGGGAATACCAGGGCGCTGATCAGTCGCCCCAGTTGCACAGCGAACCGCTCGCCTTTCACGCCTTGCCGCCGACGCAGCGGAACTACAAGACTTAATCGTTTTCAGGGCCCATGAAATACACATTGAAAATCTGGCGACAGGATTCGGCCGACCGCCCAGGTCGCTTTGAGACTTACCGGGTCGATGGCATCAGTGGCGAGACGTCGTTTCTGGAAATGCTGGACGTGCTCAACGAGCAGATTACCGAACAAGGCGGCCAGCCGATCGCCTTTGATTCGGATTGTCGCGAAGGCATTTGCGGCGCTTGCTCGCTGGTGATCAACGGCATGGCCCACGGTCCAATACCCGGCGGCTCGACATGCCAGCTTTACATGCGGCATTTTCCCGACGGCGATGAAATCACCGTCGAGCCTTGGCGGTCGTCGGCCTTTCCAGTCGTCCGCGATTTGATTGTCGACCGCAGCTCGTTTGACCGCATCATGCAAGCCGGCGGATACATCACGGTGCATTCGGGACCCAAGCCGGAACCGAATTCGATTCCGATCGAGCCGGAATTAGCTGAGGAGGCCCTCGACGCGGCGTCGTGCATTGGCTGCGCCGCCTGTGTGGCGGCGTGCCCCAATGGTTCGGCCATGCTGTACACGGCGGCCAAAGTGTCCCACCTGGCGCTATTGCCCCAGGGTCATCCAGAGCGCACCGAGCGGGTCCGCGGCATGGTCGAGCAAATGCAGGCCGAAGGATTTGGATCGTGTCGCAATTATGGCGAGTGCGAAGCGCAGTGTCCCAAAGAGATCAGCATAAAATTCATTGGCAAATTGAATCGCGAATACATGCGGGCCACGCTGCTGGAACCCGAAAACCCCCGCGGCAAAATGCAACCCCAATAAAAACGACTAACGACAATGACCCAAGACTAACCACTAACCCCTAACAACTGGCCATGTCCGAACTCAAACGACTGCATGCCGAGGCCATCGAACACGCGATGGAAAAGGCTCGGCACTACCGATTGCTGAACCAGCCGGCGCAGGCCGAAAGCATCTGTCTGGATGTGCTGGAAATCCAGCCTGAGAACCAGGACGCGTTGATCGTGTTAATCCTGGCCCGCACCGATCAATTGAAGGACGCCAATCCGGCGACGCTGCAACACGCCCAAGAAGTATTGCCGCGGCTCAAGAGCGATTACCACCGCGAGTACTATGCGGCGTTGATTTGCGAGCGGCAGGCAATGTGTTTTCTGAAGCGGCGGGGGACACGTTCTTCGCTGGTCGCTTACCAGTGGTTTGGCGACGCGATGAAGCTGTACGAAAAAGCCATGACTCACCAGCCGCCGGACGACGACGAAGCCCTGTTGCGGTGGAATTTCTGCACGCGGATGATCGACCGCCACCGCCTGAGAGACCTGGACCCCGAAGAATTGCAGAATCTGGGAATTGAATAGCGGTTGGCGGTTAGCATTTAGACATTAGTGGTCGATGCATTGCCTCTGCCTCCGGAGAGGACGCCCCCAGGGCGGGTAAGCGCCGCACAATTCTCATGAGGAGGGATTTGCTAAAAGCTAACACCTCATCCCAAACTCCTCATTCTTTCCAACAGCGGAGACGACAGGATTCGAACCTGCGGAAGGGTGTGACCCCTTCACCGATTTAGCAAACCGGCGCTTTCGACCACTCAGCCACGTCTCCGGCGTCTGTTGTGACACGGGCGATTGTCCAACAACCAGACCAAACATTCAAGTCAATATCCGGGACGACAGCTTTGCACCCGCCCACGTTCGCAAATTCAACGACAACTTTCGTATCTTCGTCCTTATCATTGTCCAACGCCCTTTCCCACCTTTTTCTTTTCCTCGGTTCCTCCTGTAAAAAATTCGACAGCGGAACAGGAGGAAACTGAGATGGCAGCGAGGGATGTTGTTTTGAGATCGGATATCTGAGATTTGAGATTGCGGCGACATTTTGAGCGGGGTCCGGAGGTTCGCGCACAGCGCTATTGGCTACTGTTTGCGCGACCCGCGCACTGCGCTTGAGCAAGCGTCTTTGTCCTGATTGTCGACTTCGTCAAATTGTCTGTCCCATTTTCTCCCTGTCCTCCGCGGCCTCCTGTAAAAAATTCGACAGCGGTCTTGGAACAGGAGGAAACTGAGATGGCAGCGAGGGATGTTGATTTGAGATCGGATGGCTGAGATTTGAGATTGTGGCCGCATTTTGAGCGGGGTCCGGAGGCTCGCGCCCAGCGCTATTGGCTGCTGTTGGTGCGACCCGCGCACTGCGCCTGAGCAAGCGTCATGCGTCTTTGTCCTGATTGTCAACTTCGTCAAACTGTCTGTCCCATTTCTGCGTGTCCTCCGCGACCTCCTGTAAAAAATTCCGGCGCTGTCATCGATCAACTGTCCCTTCCCGCAGGTGCTCGTCGATGCCTAGCAGTTTCGGGTCGCTGGTGTTGCCACCGACAATCTCCGGAATCTCCTGGAACCCAAACCATTCGGAAGCTGGGATCCGATCGTCGGGCGTAAACATCACGTTCCCCGTATGAAACATCGAACCCATCGCCAGGCTCGACTGCCGGCTGATTTTTCCATCGACCAGCACGAGTTCGTAATCGATGGCGTAGTGCGCCACGTCGTCGGGGTCGCGGACACGGTCGTCGCGTCCTCCTTTGTAAACGTAGATCGTCCCTTGTGCCGTCTTCTCGTTATCGCCATCAGAATTGATTTCGATCGGATATCGGGCCTCCCAGACTTCGCCGGGTGTCGTTGCATCGAAATACACCGGTTCGTCCTGGATCGGAAGCGACGTGCCGGCCGTTACCTGGGTACTGAGATACGACGACTTCATGATGTAATCGGAAAACAACGAAGGCGTGGCAAACGGCGCGCGGTTGATTGTCAGCCGCACAAACAGCTGCTTTCCCTCGATCGCATCGTCGTACGAAATGGTCTGTCCGTCACCGTAACACAGCGACAGTTCCAGCGTGGCCGTCCGATAGAATCCACCGTTGAACAGCTGGGGACTTCGTTCGTCGTTGCCGCGGTAATAGGTACCGCCCAGTCGGCGGGGGTGCTGGGGCCGATAGACGAACGCCGGTTGGCCGGCTCCGGGCCGGTGGCCGTTAAGTTGCGAATGAAGCGCATCGAGTTCGCTTTTTATTCGATCGCGATCCGCCAGAGCAACGGCGCGAGTTCCGTGAAAATAAAATGCCGCGCCAGCGGCAACCGCCAGCAACGTGACACCTGCCACATGTCGCCAGTCGATGGCCACCAGCAATCGGCTGGTCGCGGTTTGCGGACCGCCTCTGCCCGTTTCGACAGCGCGGCGGTACCGCTTTTTGCACCGCTCGGCTACGAGCACAATCACTAAAAAGGCCAGGTAGGCGAAGACGACTGGCAAGACGTGCCGCAAGTATCGTTGGTGCAACATGTCCGCCGATTCGAACAGCCAGTCGCGGCTGGCTGTCATGGCGGAGACGGGTCGCACTTCGTATGGCGCCCCTTGTTGAATCCACTGGGTCAGGACCTTGATTTCCTGATCGGACAGCGGATCGGATTCTTTCGGCATGCGAAGGGTATCGTCTGGGCTGGTGATGCGAACGTACAGTTCGCTTTGCTCCAGCGTGTCGGCGACCAGCGGGTTACCCGTGTGTCCGCCGCGGTCCAGGTAAATCCGCTGGTCCAGCCGCAAGTCGCCTTCTTGTTTTTGATCGGAGTGGCAGCGGAAGCAATGGGTGGCCAAGATCGGCTGAACATCGTCCAGGTATCCGACCCGCTCGCTGGCTTCCTTAGCTGCCGGTTCCGATTCCTGTGCCGACGACCCGGCGCCGCCGACGGCCAGCAAAGCAACGAACAACAAAATGCGCAGGCACACTCGCCGAGAGTTCGCTCCGTCCCTTCTCCCCCGGGAAGAAGGTGGCCGCAGGCCGGATGAGGGCCGACAATAACCCGCAGCGTTCGGTCCCGCGGCAGTGGTTTCGCGCGTGAGTCCGCCATCGTTGCCATCGCTAAACATGACCTGAGTCTATTTTCCAACATCCTCGGGGAGAAGGTGGGAAAAACGCAGTCTTAATCAAGAACGAATTCGGCTAGCGGCATTGGGCACATTCAATGGTTCTGGCGATGATCGGTTTTCGGCGCTTCGATCCGCCTGATGCCGGATTCACACGAACCCGCTTCAACCCGATTTCGTCACAGACCGATGGAAATGTGTTTGATGCTCGCCGCAAGTACCCTTTGAAAACGCGTTGAAACTCGTTAGTTTTTTAGGTTCCCGTTTCGCGTGGCCGCGGTTGTCAGCGGAATTATTGGGGCGGAGTAGCTCAGCTGGTTAGAGCAGCGGAATCATAATCCGCGTGTCGGGGGTTCGAGTCCCTCCTCCGCTACTGGGGCGTTTTGGAAAGCGTCCGCAATTTCAGCGAATGTCGCGTTTTCATTGATGACAACCGGCGTTCGCTTTTTTGTTTGCGATTCGTTGCGAGGCTCTGCGAGCGGCTGCATCCCCAGTTTCATCATCCCGTTTTGTGGCCGACTTGAAGTGTTCGTCAGTCACGGTC
>JBFILF010000404.1:0-5196 GCA_041599835.1 Pirellulaceae bacterium | reverse complement strand
GCCGAGCAAGATGCCGCGGCGGCCGGTACCAAGCTGGTCTATTTGATCTGCGACGAAAAGGACCGTAAGGCCACGGTTCCCGTCCGCAAGTTTTGCAAACAACAGGGCGTTGACGTCTCGCTGCCGGCCTTTGAAGGCGATGCGACGGAAGTCCGCGCGGCCAATCAGAAACTCATGGCGAGCTGTGACGCCGTGATCCTGTTCTATGGGGCCGGTGACGAAGCGTGGAAACGGACCCTCGACAATGAACTGAAAAAAATGCCGGGCTACCGCGGCGGAAAACCTTTGTTGGCCAGCTATACCTACCTGGCCGACCCCAAGACGAGCGACAAGGAAGACTTGATTGATATGGAAGAACCCAAACTGATTGAATGCCTGGATGGATTCTCAGAAGACAAGATGGCCGCGTTTATGCAGGCGATGGGACAAATCGGAGCGACTTCATGACCCAAAACTCAACCCACACCGAGGTGACCAATCCCTTTCCCGGCCTGCGGCCATTCCGCGAGGACGAGGAACATCTGTTCTTTGGACGCGAAAGCCAGGTCGATGCGATGGTCGACAAGTTGGCCAAGACGCGGTTTTTGGCCGTGGTCGGATCCTCGGGCAGCGGCAAATCGTCGCTGGTCAACTGCGGTCTCCGCCTGGCACTGCGGCAAGGCTTGATGGCTCGCGCCGGCACCCGCTGGCGGATGGCCCAGTTCCGCCCGGGCAACGATCCGGTCAATGGCATGGCCGACGCGCTGGCCGAGGACGGCGTGCTGTTCGACAACTACGAATCCGAAGGCATGTCGCTGAACGAGATCATCGCCACGACCTCGAGGATGAGCAAACTGGGGCTGGTTGAGATGTACGAAATGGCGCGGTTGGACAGGGATGTCAATTTGCTGGTGGTGGTCGACCAGTTCGAGGAACTGTTTCGTTTCCGCAGTTTGGGAGACCACAACGACAAGCCGTATGGCGTCAGCGACGACGCGATGGCGTTTGTCAATTTGTTGTTGGAGGCCAGCGAGCACCCCGAATATCCGATTTACCTCGTGATCACCATGCGGTCGGATTTTCTTGGCGATTGCGCGCAGTTTCCCGGCTTGCCCGAAGCCATCAATGCGGGTCAGTACCTGGTGCCGCGAATGACCCGCGACGAGCGACGCGCCGCCATCGCCGGCCCGGTCGCCGTGGGTGGAGCCGAAATATCTCCGGTGTTACTGACTCGCCTGGTCAATGACGTCGGCGACAACCCGGACCAGCTGTCGATCCTGCAACACGCGCTGAACCGCACCTGGGCGCACTGGCAGACCCGTGGCGGAGACGGGCCGATCGAGTTGGCAGACTACGAAGCGATCGGCACGATGTCCAATGCGCTGGACCAGCATGCGCGGCAGGCCTTCGAGGAACTGAAAACGCCTCGGCAGAAAGAATTGTGCGAGAAAATCTTCAAGGCGCTGACCGACAAGGCTTCCGATCCGCGCGGCGTGCGCCGCCCCACTCGTTTGGAAACGCTCCGTGCGCTGTGCAACGCCAACCAGCAGGAGATCACCGGCGTGATCGAGGTGTTTCGCAAACCCAGCCGCTCGTTCCTGATGCCGCCGCACCCGGAACCACTCGAGCCGCACACCGTGATCGATATCTCGCACGAGAGCCTGATGCGGATCTCCCGGCGGCTTGACCTGTGGGCGGGCGAGGAAGCCCAGTCAGCGCGCATCTATCAGCGACTGGCCGAAACCGCCGAGCTGCACCGCGCCGGCCAGGCCGGCCTGTGGCAGGACCCGGATCTGGAACTGGCTTTGCAATGGCGAAAAAAAAACCAGCCCAACGAAGTCTGGGCGGACCGGTATCGCCCGGGGTTTACCACTGCCAT
The DNA here is from genome assembly GCA_041599835.1 of Pirellulaceae bacterium. GTDB lineage: Bacteria > Planctomycetota > Planctomycetia > Pirellulales > Pirellulaceae > CAJQPP01. Next base: position 3,338 of record JBFILF010000404.1, on the reverse strand, counting down.
GGATTTTCTGAACGCAAGCCACCAGGAACGAACCAGGAATGCTCGCAAGCAACGGCTGCGTACAGGCGCGAGCGTGGCGGGCGTTTTGTTGATTGCGCTTTTGGCAGTGGTCTCTGCAGTGCTGGCCCGAAGCTCTGTAAACAAGCAAAAACAGCACCTCGATTTTGCAAGAAGCGCTACTGACGTACTTTCAGACGCGGTAAAAGGAGACAAGGAACGCGCGGTTAAGTTCTTTCGAGACCAAATTGAAACGCAAGGCGAAGAGTGGGAAGGAAGTAATAACATTTTGGTTGGCCTAAACTTCAGCGATTCGCTTACCGCTTTGGCCAATATCACAGGCGATCCGAAAGAACAAATCACTAACTACACGCGAGCCTTGGAAGTCAGAAAAACACTCGCCGAACGCGCGCGGAAAACTAATGACAAGTGGCCAGAAATTGAACGCAAACTTGCCAATGCATATATGAACGTCGCAATCCATATCGAAGAACACGCGCGTAGGGAAACAAAACTTGAATCGCGACTGAAGATGTTCCGGGAGGCCTTAGCGAACTATCTAAAAGCCCAAAACATACGTGCGCAAACGGCATTGACCGCAGGCATGGCCGAAGAAGAGAAATTTCAAATATACCGAGACCTGGGTGTTGGTTTAAACAACCTTAAAGGTCTTTATCAGGGCATGGTCCAGGATACAGCAGACCTATACAACAGTATCGACGATCCCGATCCTCAGGACCCAGACGAACCAGAGGACAAGCTGGCAAACGATCTGCTCAACGAACACAATCATTACAAAGACGAAGTGATCAATACCACGAACAAAGCCATCAATTACTTGACCAAAGTTCTTGACTTCGATCGTGACGATGCAAAATCCAGATATGCTTTGGCCGATACTTATTTGACTTTGGCTGCGGAAACACAAGATGCCGAAAAGTTCGCGGCAAGTTTCCACGAATTAAAAAAGGTCGTTGACCAATCGTCGGTCAAGTTATACCGGGAGGAGCTCGATCGATTTATTGAGGATTGGCAAGATTTTATCGCCAACGACGACGGCATCGAGCGGCCCGACGACCAGGTTGCAAGGGCGAAGGAGTTGTTCAACCAATCGATAGCCGATATCGCAAGCGCTTTTGTTGTCGCCGGTGAAAAGGAACCGTATCCGGAATTAAAACTGGGTCGCTTTGAACGTGCACGGAAACTACTGCAAGACTATTTGGACACGGCCGTTGGTGAAGAGCCGGGCAACGAAAAAGCACGTGATAAGCTGGAAGAGGTCGAAAATCTGATCGAAAAAATTCGCAATTAGTCAATTGCATGCCCCCTGGCCATCATCGGGCAATCACAATCGCGGAACAGGCCAGTTTTCCCAGCCCAAAAATCTTGCCAAATCTGAACGGCTTTTGCGTTCGGAATCTCTTGGGTAACTGGGCCCATCGTAAGTGAAATCATAATTCACATATCCGGGTTGGGTTTCGCCCTTAAGAGTACGTGTCCTGCTGATCGAATCGGTATTACGGGCAGAATCCGCGCACGAAGGTCGACTTTGTGGATTAACGAAGCGATGTGCAAAATCGTTGCGATGTGTCGAAATTCAACGATACAGAAATGCGAAAATGAACAGTCAACCCAAACGAATAATTTGCTACTGCTCGGCAATGTTTGTGATCGTGGGGATGCATGCCAGCGCGTTGCATGGTCAGCTGCGCTATCCGTTGTTCCACGAAATGTCGGTGTTGCCATCCATTCCCAACTTGCAGTACGATTCGCTTTCACAACTCGACCTGCCTCGAGATTCGGAGTCACACGCCAGCACAGCTTCCGAATTGAGCCCCAGAGTTGCAAGTGCGCCGCTTTTCACAGGCGCGCCAGCAGTCCCTTACGTGCCCGCGCCAGCTCCGCAACGTCAACAACTGACTGGGTCCCGTCAGACCACCGCGAAAAAACAACCCAAGCAAAAAGGCAATTCGTTAATCACCAATCGATTCAGCTTTCAGAATTGGACGTATGGGACTGAAGGGTTTGCCGATTATGTTACGCCGGGACGATTGTTTATTGGCGACAACAACTCCGCCGAGACCGACAATCGATTAATTTTTCGGTATAGTCGCTTCAAGAATTCTCTTGAAAGCAGCCTGTCGGACGGCTCCGGCAACACCTATGACCAGGACGACAATGTCGATCAGTTTGTTGTTGGATTTGAAAAAACTCTCGATCCGGCCGAGCAGTGGTCGCTGGAAATGCGGCTGCCCCTATACGGCACGTCGGGCGCCTTTTTCGCGGATGGCTTCAGCACGCAAAACCTGTCGACGGGCAACCTGTCCGGGATTCTCAAGCGGCAAATACTGGAAGATGAATTCCGCGTGATCTCGATTGGGTTGGGCGTCAGTGTACCCACCGGCACCGACTCGAGTTTTATTGTTGGCCAGGAAATGTTCACGGTGAAAAACCGGGCCACCTACCTGGCTCCGTTTATAGCCGGTTTGTGGGCACCAAACGAAAAATGGTTTTACCACGCGTTCCTGACCGTCGACGTTGCCGCTTCGGGCAATGGCATCGAATATCGCGATATCTTGCCGTGCGGATGTGGGGGCGGATCGTTGGGGGAATTGACCGATCAAACCCTGCTGAATGTCGACCTGGCGGCTGGCTACTGGTGGTTTCGCGATCGCAACGACCGCGTGTTGACCGCCCTAAGTTCGATGATTGAGTTTCATTACGTGACCGCCCTGAACGACGCCGACATCGTTTCATCCAATACGTCGTACAACTACGTGCAATTCACCAGTACAGGTGGGAACGCTTATGACTCGGTGAATTTGACCGCAGGCTTCGATTTCAATTTCCTCGACCGGGTCAATTACCGCCTCGCCACGGTGATTCCGGTACAAGGCCGCTTTGATCGTTTCTTCGATGCCGAGTTTCAAACCACGATCAATATTCGGCGTTAGGCGATTTTGCGCGTTGGGTTGCCGCCAATAGATGTGATGTATCATCTGGCGCAAACGCTATGATCATCGTGCCGCCAGCCCGCTCGGTGGCCGGGGCTGAGGGAGAATCGGCACCGAGCGGCTAATTCGCGACGCGGAAACTTGCTGGCCCGGGGCCCGAAAGAATTCCCTAAAAATACAATTCGGGCGAGCCACCGCGAACCTGGTTGCAGGGTGAGGATCAAACAGTAAGGCCTTGTGGCAAAAATACCGATTTTCTACACTGTCCACTCGCCTAATCTAACCGTTAAACGATCGTTTAGCTCCTGTAGCTCAGTTGGTAGAGCAAGCGGCTGTTAACCGCTGGGTCGTAGGTTCGAGTCCTACCGGGAGCGCTCGTTGGTTGGT
>JBFILF010000403.1:0-5209 GCA_041599835.1 Pirellulaceae bacterium | reverse complement strand
GGCAGCTCTTCGGGAGGTGGCGCCAGCGGTGGTTGGTAACCAGGAATCCAGCATTGCTGAATCCAACTGTCGTTGAATTTCGCTGTTGATTTTCGTTCGCCCGGCCGGCGTTCTCGATTAGGATGGTAGCTGGCGGTGTTTCCGCTGGCCGCGATGTTGACCCTTTCATTTTGAGTGGCGATTTTGACAAATATGAAGCACCTATCGACCTTACTCGCGGTTGCCATCTCATTGGTGTTTTTGGCAACGTCAGCCAAAGCCGACGACCAGCTGTTAGACGGATGCTGGTCTGGCAGTTGGCAGAGTTGCACAACCGGTCACGGTGGGCCCCTGTCGGCCAGCTTTTGCCGCATCGGGCCGGAACATGTCCAGGCATCGTTCCGGGGCAAGTTCGCAAGAATCCTTCCTTTTCGATATAACGCCGTATTGCGAATTGTGCACGAAGAACCGGGAAGCATGGTGCTGGCCGGCTCCCAGCGGCTGGGGCCGATCATGGGTACATTTGAATACCAGGCCACGATCCGCGACGGGAATTTTCAGGCGACTTATTCGTCGCGCCGCGAGTCGGGCAATTGGACTTTGTCGCGTTAACAATTCAGGCGGGCGTTACCGTGTCCACTGCAGGTCGCCCGAGATGCGTGTCGATGGCACTGTCCGCGCGCCCACCACGTTTGTCTCGATTCGATAGAGGCTCGTCCGCGCGGTAACGTACAACGTCCGGCCATCCGTTCCACCAAACGTGACATTGGCGGGCCGTTCAGGAATTTCAATCGCAGCGATTCGATTTCCGTCTTCGTTGAATACATGAACGGATTGCTGCCACGTGCAGTAGACATTTCCATGGCGATCGATTGTCATGCCATCGCTGCCAATTTCGGCAAACAACTGTTTGCCGATCAGTTTTCCAGGTGAGGCGATTTGATATTTCCAGATTTTCGCATCCCCGGCGTCCGCCACGTATAGCGTTTTATAGTCGGGCGCGAGGACCAGTCCGTTGGGGCGGACTAAATCATCGATGACGCGGCTGAGCTTGCGCTGCCGGTTGACGTAATAAACACCTTCAATCTCCAGTTCCATATCGTCCCGATTGCCGTAACGCGGGTCGCTGAAATACAGTCCGCCGACGCTATCTAGCGCTAAGTCATTTGGGCTGTTCAGTTTTTTCCCTTCAAATTTGTCGGCGATGACTTGCAGCGAGCCGCCCTGAAACTGTCTGGTCACTCGGCGGTTGCCTCCTTCGCAGGCGACCAGCGAGTCGTTAGGTGTCCACATCAGCCCGTTGGAGCGACCGGATGGTTGGCGATAAATTGCCGTTTGGCTATCGGCCGGATTAAATACGTGGATCCGTTCGTTTGGAATGTCGGAAAAGTAGATGCGATGGTCGGGCCCCATTGCCGGACCTTCGACAAATCGAAACCCGTCGGCGACCTTCTCGACCCGCGCGGTGTCGTTGACAATGTTTTTTTCGGGGCCGATGTCGATGGATTGCGATTCTGGGACCACTTGTTCGTCATCGCCAACTTGCCGCAGGCGAATATTCCGCCAGCGTACGCTGATGGGGTCCTGGCGGCCGCCCACGCCGTGCACCTGCAGCGCGATGAAACCAGAAGCCGTCATGTCATCGGTCAAATCTGCGGCGGGCACGCCATTTAACCAGGTGCGAATACGGTCGCCGATCGCAATGATCAGAAGTTTGTTCCATTGGTCTTGTTGGAATGCGTATCGGGCATCGTCGTTCTGCGTCAGGTTAAACAGCCAGCCGCGGCGGCCTTCGTCGTAAATTCCCGCCGACCAGGCTCGATCCGACGGATCGATTTCAACCTGGTAACCGTGGACGCGACCATTGTTGTATTCCGGCAGGCTGTTGGAGCGGATTTGAACGCCCGAATTCAGCTCCGGGTGAACCTTGAACTCGAGTTGGAGTACAAAGTTGCCGTAATGCTGTTTCGTGCAAAGAAAACTGTTCGGCGTATTGGGCACCGTGGTGCCGACAATTTGCTGGTCTTCGACGGTGTAGGACGCTTTGCCACCGCGCTGTGTCCAACCGTCCAGTGATTGGCCGTCAAACAGTTCGACCCAGCCGTCCTCCTGCGCGATTGAACCACCGGCGAACCACAAACCACAGACAATCAGAACAGTAAATCTAAACATTATGCGGTCCTAGTTACGGCAAGATTAACGAATCCAACAATTCCTGAATTTGCTCGTTGGCCACCTCAATAGCTGCTTCCAACAAACGGTCGTTGCCGCTGCAATAAGGGATTTGAAAATCCAATGAAATATCCGGTTCAACGCCGTGGCCTTCCAGAATCACGCCACCGGTAAAGCGCTTCAGCATCTCACCGGAGGCGGCCGGAAACATCAATGCATTTCCCGAGGGCAGCGTAATGTAGGTTGCACCGGTTACGGCGCCCGCCGTTGTTTCTCCGATCACGGTCACGTGCTTGTGTTGCTTGATCCGCAACGCCAACATTTCTTTGGCGCTACGTGTCAGGTTGTCAGTGATGGCGATCACAGGCACATTGACCTTTTGGATCGCGCGGTCAAGTCCCAACACGACCGGGATCAATCCGCCCCGGCCCCGCAAATCGATCAGCAGCGCGTGACAATTCTGAAATTTCGATTTGGTGAGATTGTGGAAATTCGCCGGCGTTTTGATGGACATCAAATTCCAAAATCGCACATAGCCAATGCGGTTCTCGCCGCTCGGCAGAATGCGGGCGCTGTAGCGCAACACATCGTTGGCATCACCTCCCGCACCCGCCATGATCCGCGTAGTCTGCATCCCGCCGTTTTGGCGACGACGGTATTCGATCCGCACGGTTTCGTCCATTTCGGCGCGAATAAAAAATACGCCGTGTCGTTGCTCCTTGCCGGCTAATACTAATCGGCGCGAGTAATTGATTGCCACGCCGTTGAGAAACAGAATCTCGTCGCCGAGCTTGATTTCCGATTTTGCTCCCGCGGTGCCGGGCATCATATCGATGACAAAGTAACCTGCGCGATCACCGATTGTGTGCCGTTGCAGCGTTAACCCCAACGTTCCCGAATCGCTGCCGCGGAGTGCCCCCAGCGACCGGCGCGGAACAAACGCGGTATGCGAGACGCCGATCTCGTCGATCACCTGGTTGATGCCTTCGTAGGCCTCGCGTGGTGAACGGCTGGCAAGCACCGCATTAATCATCCGCTGACTCGCTGCGTCCAGGAACTCCGGCCTTCCCGTGTCCTTGAGATGGGCGTTGATGATATCGTTGCGCCGCAGCCTGCTAACGATATCGGCGACGTCAACCAGTTGATGCCGTACCGTTTTGACCGGCAGCTCCATCAGCAGGTCGTCACGTTTGATTTGGGCGGTCAAAATTGTGGCCGGTGGAGTTTGTTCCAGCAACTCAGAAACTTTGTCCATTGCCAATGACTTAACTGGTACACCAGCAATCGAAATCAACTCGTCACCTGCCTGCAACGGATTCGTGCCGGCGACGAAGTCGTGCACTGTTTCCACGAAAACTTTGGCGTCACGGTGATCCACGCGAATCCCCAGCGAACTGCTGCGCCAAGTGTCATACTCGTCGCCAGTCGACGGTGCCGGTTCAGTTGTGGGGAGTTCGATCGATGATTGACCGTTGATCCGATGAACACCTGATCCCAGCCACAGGGCAGCAACCAGCGTTCCCAACAGTAAATAGCCGGGCCGTCGCTGGCAAAACGTGCCATTTCGATTTCCATTCATGGTCAAATGTCATGAGGGTTCGTGGTTAACATAACGATTCGTACTATCATCCCATAACCCGCGGCCGTGTGCAAAATGTGGACGTTCGACCGTTGCGGTTGTACGGTCGAAATGGCTACACTTGGTGTGTCGGAATTGGCTTGGCCGCATTCGGATTGGGTGCGAAAGATTGTCGGCGGTGCAGGGATTTGCTGGGGCGTCATTTTAACGGGAGACTTCGGAATGTCGATCAATAAACCATTTAACCTGATGCAGTGGATCGATGATCACCAGGACGAATTCAAACCGCCGGTGATGAACAAACAGTTTTACAAAGAAGCTGACGATGTCATCGTGTTTGTTTCGAAGGGTCCCAACACTCGAAACGACTATCACGTGAATCCCACCGAAGAACTGTTTTACCAATTGCGCGGCGACATTGCGGTGCGGATTCGCCCACTGGATGAAACGCCGCCGCATGACGTGGTTATTCGCGAAGGTGAAATGTGGCTGTGCCCGCGAAACGTGCCGCACCGTCCCCAGCGTCCGGCAAACACGCTGGGCTTAATCGTGGAATTCCCGCGACCGGCCGCAACGAAGGAGTACCTGCGCTGGTATTGCCCCCAGGACACACATTTGGTGCACGAAGCCGAGTTCCGGCTGGCGCACATCGACAAAGACCTGCACCGGATCATGGACGAGTTTTGGAACGGCCCCGAATCGATCCGCACCTGCCCGGTGTGTCATCAAGTGGTGCAGCGTGCCGGCGAATTTAAATTGGAAGCAGCGCAGGCGCAGAGCTAGGCTCGTGTCTCGATTCGTGACTCACAGTTCAGGAGCCCGCCGAAGCCAACTGGCATTGTGACGGCAAGGAAATGAATAGGCGAATTTGGCGGTGCTCACATTCGCCGTCCACTTAGTTTGCGCGGACCTGTTCTGGCGGCAACGAATCGAAGCCTTTGCGTCGACAAAATCAAGTTTTTTTGGCCGCTACACTTGACGACTATCTGCCGTCCAATATACTTAACCAAATGGTTAATTCAAGATCCCATCGACTGGACGAGACGTTTTTTGCGCTATCGGATCCGACGCGGCGCGAGATCCTCGCCCGCTTGGCCGACCGCGAGATGACGGTTGCCGAATTGTCCCAGCCGTTCGACGTTTCGGCACCGGCCATCTCAAAGCACCTGCGCGTGCTGGAGCGGGCCGGATTGTTGAAACAGCAGCGAGACGGTCGCCTGCGGCGCTGTCAGCTGGATGCCGGTCCGCTCGAGGAAGCGGCGGCCTGGGTCGAACACTATCGACAATTTTGGGAATCGCAACTTGACCGGTTGGCGGAATATCTTGATGGCCATTCGGAAAATGTCCGTAAACGGAGCAAGTCAGCTAAAACCAAAAACACAAGGAAACCCCAATCATGACGCAGACTTCCACGCAAACCGAAACGTCATTGTCGATTCGTCGAACTATCAAAGCACCGCGCCAGAAAGTATTCGATGC
>JBFILF010000402.1:0-5213 GCA_041599835.1 Pirellulaceae bacterium | reverse complement strand
GGCGATGGCCTGCCCGCGCAACGAGTTTAATTGGTCTTGCTCGGCCTCGTTGTCGTCGGTTTCAAAGTCTCGCAATCCCAACTCGCGGGCCACATCGCGGAGCATATTCATTCGTGCGCCGCCCAACATCTGGCCCAATAATGCCGCTGGACTGGCAGCGTCGCCTCGTTGCACGAGCACATCGCCGTGTGCATAAAACTCCAACGGCTTACGAAATGCGTGCTCGATCAAGGCAACTCGCGCGGCCCATTGTTCCTGAGAATCGTCAATGACATTGATCTGACCAGAAAAATCAAATGTTTCCTTGTCGACGTCGACCCCAAGCCGAGTTAGTTCGCGCCGCAACGAATCAGCCGTGCGCACGGAAACATCTTGTATATCGCGCTTCCAGGCCACACCGGCTAAATGCCGGTCCTCAGGTTGTTGGATCAACGTCTTGCGGAAATCGCCGGCAGCCAGCTCGACCAAAACAAACTTGTTTTGCACCAATGCGTCAAGCACCGTGGAATTTTGCAGCCGTGATTTTTCTGATTCCAGAAATTGAACCAGGTCGCGTTCTGCCGACCGATCGGCAATCCATCGATTCAATCGTGCGATCGTTTGTTTAATTTTTTTCTGCGCCGACGTCCGTTCGCTTTGTGCCGATTTGCGATACAATTCCGGTTCATTTTTTTTTAGCCAATCGCGCTCAACGAACAGCTTCACTCCGTTCTGATCCGTCTTCTCGATTGCGATTCCGTACAGCGTTCGGCCGTCGATCAACGTCACCACGTCCACCGCCAACCGGTCCGGCGACCCGCGATGCTGCTGAGCGACAACCGTACTCGGCAACGCTGAAAACAAAAGCACCAAGACAAACAGTCGAACGACAAAGCTGATTTCAGCCATCCTGGATCCGGCAGGAATTAGTGACGGGTAATTGCAGTTTTGGTTTTGCCAAATGCTTAAAAGGTTTGGTTAGTGTATTTTAGCAACTAGCGGTTTTCAAAAAAGGAACGTAAACGGAGACCCGACCGTAACGGTGCCCCGACCGTAAGTGATGGCCGAAGCGTGCTGCGGCGCCATGCGTGTTATCGCTCCCTCACGGTCGCGGCTCTGATTGGGGCGGCTCTGATTGGGGCGACGTTTGGGGCGGCTTGTTTTCTAGTCATTCATCGCCGGTCAACCGTTTCAACTGAATATCCTTGAACTGGATTTTCATCGGTGGGCCGGCGTGGAGTTGCAACGCGAGGATTCCAGCGGATTTGGATTTGTCGGTTTGACGATCGGTCACGTCCACCGTGACGTGCCCATTGAGGGTTTGCACTAAGTGATTGCCATTGGCGCGGATGACATATTCATTCCAACCGTCTTTCTTCAGCGATGCCAGTAATTTCTGCTCATCGCACGTTTGATGATCGGACGCTGATTTTTTTCCGGACTCGTCGATGGTTATCTGCTGAGTGCGTCGAGCCAGAATGCCGCGGCCGCGTTCTTCATACAAGATGCCGGTGTAGTTGTTGCCGGCGTCGATGTCGGCCTGGTAGCCAGCCACGCGGTGTTCTCCCAGGTCCTTGCTGCGAAACTGGACGCCCGAGTTACCCGCCTGAATCCGGTATTTCAATCGCAATTCGAAATCACCGATTTCCTTTCCGTCGGCGTCGCCTTGCCAAATCAAAAAAGTATTACCGTCGGTTGGATTATCGGCAGTGGTTTGACCGGTGATGGCGCCGTCTTCGACCGACCAGAATTTGGAATTGCCCGACCATCCATCGAGCGACTGGCCATCAAATATCGAAAGGAAATCGGTTTGCTGCCGCGCAGATTCCTGGCCGACGATTGGCCCTGCCAATACGAAAACTGCCAGGCCCAAAAAAAGCATGTAAGAATCAAATCGCATCACGGAATCCACTCTACTTAAAACACACGAAGAAGCTCGCAAACGGCACACTCAGTATCGGTTGCCGCTGCACCCGCGGCAACGGGCAAACAAGAATTTGCACGGGAGGGCATTGGGAAAACGGGCCATGAGGTTGCCCCAACCGAACTTGCGGCGAGTTCGGAAATCACATGGTGCCTCAACAATGTGTTGCCACGCGAAGAAACGATCAGCCACAGGGCGCTAGCCCACGGTTTTTTCAACTAAACCGGACGCTAGGGCGTTCCGGCTGATAACAACACAAAAATAAAGGCACTACCGGAAATCACATGCAGTAAAAACATCGGAATTCATACGCAGTGAAATTGAATCTGAAGTCTGGTGACTTCAGCGACAGTTTCCCTTGCCTCCGTGTTCTCCTGTTCACAACCCATACCCAGAATCAGGTTCCTTCGTCGGCTTCGACCGACCGCTCTTTCTTCGGTGGCCAGAATGCAACGGCCAAAACTCCGGCGGCGATCAAGGCAATTAATAAGGGAACCATGAACAAATTATAAAAATCCGTTACTCCGTCGACCGTGTAAACCTGCTGGAGCAAATACGGACAGATCGCGTTGGCCAGCAGTGCACCGAGTCCCAAGATCATCACGTTGAACAACCCCTGCGCACTGGATCGCGCGTCACGCGGCAAATACTCCTCGACAAAGATATAGACGGTGGCAAAAAAGAAAGCGTAACAAATGCCATGCAGCACTTGGATCACGATGATAAACCACGCCTGTTCCGGGAAATACGCGTAAACGGCAAACCGAGCAGCGTGACCCAACACGCCAAAGATCATCGTGACCTTCCATCCCAAACGCGTCAGCACTGCGCCAAGAATGATCATCGTCAAGATTTCCGCCACTTGGCCGATGCTCATCACGGGCGTAATCCAGTTGCTGGCGATCCCCACGGCGTCACTGGCTAAAAAGATGGCGGTCCAATTGAAGTAGCAGTTGTGCACGAACGCGTCGGCCAGCGTCACGATCCATAGAATTAAGATGAACGGATGCCTCAGCAACTTGATGGCTTCCAGCCAGGCCAGCCGGTTGGTATCCGCCGTTGATTTCTCGACCCGTTTGGGCGGCGTGTGGGGCAGCAGAAAACTATAAACGGCCAACAGCAGCGATGCGGAACCGGCCACCACATACGACCAGCGGGATGCTTCTTTGAATTCCGCGCCCGACAACGGAGTGCCCAGCGCCGTCGTCAGCCAGTCGACAAACCCCGGCGCGTTGCCGTCGTGATTGGCCGCCCAACTGGTCATGATCTGATTGACTTCCGACCAATTCACCATGATGAAAATAAACGGCCATGCGGCAAGGATCCAACCAATGGTGCCCCCCATGCGAATGATGCCAAACTCCTTTTGCGGGTCAGTCATCTGTGCAAAGGCGATCGAATTGGTAATCGAAATCGTCGGCACGTACAGCAGACAATGAATCAGCATCAATCCAAAGAACAACCAGAACCCGGACACCCAACCCAGAGCGAATATGGCCAAGCCGCCGACAAAGTGGCTGAAGGCCAGGAATTTCTCCGCCGCAAAGTTGCGATCAGCAAACTGATTGCTGAAGAACAACCCAACGATGGCGGCAAACGGAAACGCGTTGAGTATCAGTGACTGCTCGGAAAACAACCACGCAATATTCTCCGGCAACCATGAATCGAACGGCGGCGGCGGCGATTTGGAAGAAAACCCCAGGCTCGGCAGATAACCGAATATTAACGGCAACCACGCCCCCCAGATGAAAAACTCCAATACCATCATCAAGAAGAGCTTAAAGCGAACCAATCCGCTCATTTTGTCGCGCCTTGATTAACAATGATCACAGTCGAAAGAATGGAGATAAATTACGCGTCCGGTGCGGCCTAATCAATCACCAGCAGGAAAAAACGCCGCGAATGTTCCAGAAATATATGTCGCGCTGACAATAGATCCCCCATCCAACGGCTTTCGCATGTCATCAGCCACTTTTTCTCTACGCTTCAAACGGTTTCACGTTGTGACCGGCTTTGTATTTGTAGCCGTATTCCTAGCGACCGGCGTGTATATGGCGATCGGTATTCCCGATATCAACCAAGACGATCACGGCATGAGAATGATGATCCGCAGCGCGCACGTTTATATATTGATGACGGCACTAGTTAATTTGGTCATGGGTTGCTATTTGACGCTGTGCGATGACCGGCAAAGCAGAACATTGCAATTGATTGGGTCGTGCATGATCATGTCGTCACCAGTCATCTTTCTCGTTGCCTTTTTTGTGGAACCCGCAGTCGGAAGACTGGAGCGGCCAATCTCAATCGCCGGTGCGGCTGCCGTGGGGATTGGCGTCGTATTTCAGGCTTTTGTAATGCTGCAAAAACCGGCCACAACCGGCACGGATCAACCAACCTCGGCATCCCGCACTCCTTAATCAAATCCGCACTTCGCCGCGGTACTCGACTGCACTTCAGTCGGGACACGCCGGTCGAACGCCGATCTGGTACAATTTGCATTGAAAGGGAGTCCACCAAATGGCGGCCAATTCTTTTGCATGGCAAGTCGCGACGATGCTGTTTTTGACGTGTGTGGTTTCGGGTTGCAGTCCCGACCCGGCCCCGCCACCGACCATGAAGTCGCTTAAATCATCACAGGTTGAATCGGTGCAAAAAATGAATCTGACCAGCAGTAGTCTTGTGCAAGGCGAAACCATTGACTCGAATTACACCGCAGACGGGCAGGATGTCTCGCCAGCACTGGCTTGGTCGGATGTACCAGCGGAGACCAAGTCGTTTGCCCTAATCTGCGACGATCCGGACGCCCCCAGCGCCAAACGGCCGGCGCCCGAACCCTGGGTACATTGGATCATCTTCAACATTCCAGGCGATCGATCGGAATTGCCCGCGGCAGTGTCTCGCCAGTCGGCGCCCAGCGAAGTGCAGGGCTCACGCCAAGGAAAAAATTCTTGGCCGAACGAAAACATCGGCTATCGCGGACCGGCGCCACCACCGGGCAGTGGTCCACATCGTTACTTTTTCAAGCTCTACGCGTTAGATACCCTTTTGAATTTGGAAGCAGGAGCCACGAAACAACAATTGCTCGACGCCATGTCCGGGCACGTGTTGGGAGAGGGCACGTTGATGGGAGTCTATGAACGTTAAGTCGCGAATGGTGTGACCCTTTCTGGCGAATTCAGCAGATGACTCGCAAAATCCTGACGACGGAAAAACGCACGATCGATACGATCATGGCCGACATCTTGCGTTGTCTGGAAAGCGGCGGTGGGGTTAGCGAACAAGAACTGCTGGCCCGTTATCCGGATTTGGC
>JBFILF010000401.1:0-5254 GCA_041599835.1 Pirellulaceae bacterium | reverse complement strand
TTCGTGACCCTACCTGACAGACGAAAATCTTGCGCTGTGCGCAAAGTTTGTCGATATTAATGACGTCAACCCGATGACCCAGGAGGATTCGATGCGCATTGTCCCGCTGTGCGCCGCATTGGTGTTTCTCGTTTGTTGGCACAAATGCAACGCCCAGGAGTTTGCCGGCGTGTCGGCCACGCTAGCGGATGATGTGCTCGTGCAGCCAATCGGCGATCCATCGGTTGTCGATGCGCACCGCGGATCGCAGCTTCACTGCCGCCATGCCCGCGCCGGCTGGCCGCAATGCGTGGCCCCATGGGCGCGCACGACGTACGGTCCCAAATACGGTGGATACTATGTTGGCGGCGGGCTGTCGCCGCTGAAGTTACTTTCCTGCGGCGATCGCCGATGCCCTGACGAAGGAACGTGGGGCGTCGACTATGCACCGTGGTACACTCGTGTTGCCTTGCTGTGGTCGCATGGCCGGCTGTACCAGGGAGGTACGGGCCAGTACGAACCGGAGCACCGCAACTGGCCATTGGGATTGCAGCGCGGCCCCAGGCACGAGCCGAAACACCACGACTTCAGGCTCAAAGAGCATCTGCACCGCAATCACCATTAGGCATTGCGCGCATCGAACTGTTTGAATTGCGGTGCCATTTGTGTTCCGCCGAATTCTGCCGGCCAATTCGATCTGCTATCGCGAGTTGTCTTTACGCCCGCGACAGCATTTGCTAATAGTCTCGCGCAATATTTAACGCGTGGGGGGCTTCGGTTGTAGCTAATTTGATGTCGTCCGCTCCCATGCTTGCGTCCATCCACCGCCCAATACCGCTCAAGGCGCGCGCGGACGTTGCGTTTCACCAGGTTGAGTATCAAGGCCAGTTGTACTGGGTCGCCAAGAACTCAGTGGATCTCAAATACTTTCGGCTCCAGCCGGAACAATTCGCCGTGCTGCAACTCTTGGACGGCCGCCGCAACATGGAACAAGTGCGATCGGAATTCGCGCGGCAGTTTCCCCAGCGGCATGTCACCAACACGCAACTTCGCCAATTGATATTTGACTTGCACAAAAAGGGTTTGGCTTGGTCAACCCGACCCGATCAAGCCGATGCACTGGTGCGTCGCGGTCGTGAGCAGTTCTGGCGGCGGTTTCGCGGCACGGTCATGAACCCGATGTTTGTCCGCATCCCCGGAGTCGATCCGCATTGGTTTATTGAGCGGTTGTATCCATGGGCGCGATGGATTTTTCACCCGGCAACGAGTTGTTTCGCTTTATCGTTCGTCGTCGTGGCCTGGCTTGTCGCGTTGGTCAACATTGGTGCCATCCAGCACAAGATTCCGAATTGGCAGGAACTGGCCAGCTGGGAATTTCTGGTGACGGTGTGGATCACGATTGGCGCTTGCAAGATTTTGCACGAATTGGGTCACGCGTTGGCATGCCGCCATTTTGGCGGCGAATGTCACGAGATCGGGCTGGCATTTCTCATATTCAGTCCGTGTCTGTATTGCGACGTGTCCGATAGCTGGGTGTTGCCTGAAAAATGGAAACGCATGGCGGTGGCCGCGGCGGGCGTATATGTCGAGGCAGTGTTGTCGGCGGCAGCGTTGCTGTTGTGGTGGCTGACCGAGCCGGGCGTGCTCAATCAAGTGTGTTTGACCGTGTTCGTGGTGACCCATATCTCGACGATTGTATTCAATCTGAACCCGTTGTTGCGACTGGATGGCTATTACATCCTCAGCGACTGGCTGGAAACGCCCAATCTGAGACAAAAATCCAGTCGACTGGTCGGGCGAATGTTTGCTCGCATCTGTTTCGGTTTGCGGTTGCCCGACGATCCGTTTTTACCGCAACGGGGCCGACACGGGTTCGTGTTGTACGCGATCGCTGCGGCGATTTACCGAGCGTTTCTGTTGGTCGTCATTTGTGTCATTCTTTATCAATTGTTAAAGCCGTTTGGACTGCAAAAACTTGGATTAATCATGGGGTACTATTGCGCTTTGTTGGCCGTGTGCGGTGTGACGTGGACCGCTTGGCGGATGCTCAAGGTTCATCGCCAAGATATTCACAAACGCCGGGCGTTTGTCACGCTATGCCTGGCGATCGGCAGCGTGACGGCGTTGTTGGCGGTGCCATTGCCGCTTCACGTTTATGCTCCCCTGCAGATTGAACCCGCCGACGTACGACACATTTACGCCGCCACACCGGGGCAATTAGTTTCGGTCACCGTGCGGCCGGGCCAGTATGTCAGCCGCGGGCAGACACTGGTGCAACTCCACAATCCGGACAAGCTCCGTCGCCTCCGCGCCTTAGAGACGGCCTTGTCGGTCCAGCAAACGGAACTGCGAATTCAGCAATCGTTGGGCGAAGCGGATCGGGCGGCGCTGGCCGGCGAAACGTTGCGGGCGATCCGCGAAGAGGTCGAAGACCATCGCGGACAATTGCAACAGCTGCAGATCGTGGCGCCTTGCGCGGGGACCTTAATCCCGCCGCCGCAACAAGCGGAAATTAGTTGGGATCCGGATCAACTCAACGTACCACAATGGCATGGAACTCCGATTGACCCGGTCAACCAAGGTTGTTTTGTGCCGGCAGGTCAACCAATCGCCAGCATTGCTCCAAGCAGAGGACATCGAGCATTGATTTGGATTGACCAATTGAATCGCAATCGCGTTGCGGTCGGGGACGCGGTTCAGATGTCGATTGACCATTTGCCGGGCACGATCCTGGATGGGCGCGTGGAACAGATTGCCGCTCGTGCAACGCCACCCACCACGACCACGCAAACTCAGTCATCTGCCACCTACCAGGCGGTCGTCTCGATCGAATCAGCATCGAAGGACACACCGCTCATCACAGGCATGCGCGGACGCGCCAAAATACTGGTGCAGTACCGCTCGCTCGGCGGTTGGCTGTGGGAGCGGATTCGCAGCACGGTCAACTTTCACCTGTAGTCGTAGCGTGCCGGAACCATGACAGCAAATCATCGCCGGGTGCCTCAACCAAGGATTGCCGCCCTGCCCGTTTGGCGCGTCGCCGCCGATACGCGACGGTGGCGTTTGGCGCGGCGCATTGCGAATCGATCCGAACAACTGGCAAGCGAATCGGATCAAGTGTTGGCCGAAATTGCCACGGCATTGCGGTGGAAAGCCCGTCGCGGCGCGCTGCCGCGACGGTTGCTGGTGGAAAGTTTTGCGGTGGTCCGCGAATCCGCCCGCCGCGCGCACGGTCAATCTCATTTCCTGGAACAGTTGGTGGCCGGGATCGCGCTAACTCAGCGCCAGATTGTCGAGATGCAAACGGGCGAAGGCAAAACGCTGGCCGCGTTGTTGCCGGCATTGTTGCAGGCGCTTTACGGATGCGGTGTACACGTCGTGACGGCCAACGATTATTTGGCGCGGCGGGATGCCGAATTCGCGGCGGCCGTGTTTCAGCGGCTGGGCATTTCAGTCGGCTGCGTGCACGACGGCTTGGATCGCTCATTGCGCTCGGCGGAATATCGCGCGGATGTAACCTATGGAACAGCCCGCGAATTTGGTTTTGACCTCCTGCGCGACCGGTTGACGGCCGACGCAGCTGACGAGAACTCGCCAGCGGTCCAGCGCGGCCATTATTTCGCCCTGGTCGACGAAGCCGACAACGTGATGATCGACGACGCCCGCACGCCCCTGCTGATTGCCACCAGCGTCGAGCCGGATGAAACCTCGCGCGCCTTATATCAATGGTGCACCCGGCAAGCGCGGAACCTGGTGGAAGGTACTCATTTTCAAATTATCCAACGCCAGCATACTGTCAAATTGACCCATCTCGGTTGTCGGCATGCGTTGCGACCGGCCAAAACGACCGAAATTAAATCGTTAGATATCGAGCGAATATACCGACAGCTGGAAAAGGCGCTCGCGGCCGAGCACTTGTTGCGCCGCGACCGCGATTACGTCGTCCGCGACGGTGCCGTCGAAATCGTCGATGAATCGACAGGTCGGGTGTCCGAAGGTCGCAAGTGGCATGACGGACTGCACCAGGCCGTCGAGTCCAAAGAAGGTGTCGAAATCACCGCCAGCACCCAAACCGCCGCCCGGATCACGGTGCAGAACTATTTTCGGCGGTATCGGTTGTTGGCGGGGCTGACGGGCACGGCCCACGCGGCGCAGGGCGAATTTCAAAAGGTATACAAGTTAGGCGTGACCGTCATTCCCCCGCGATTGCCGGGTCGCCGCGCGCGATGCCGCCCACGCGTCTTTCGTTCGCTAGTGAGCAAGTACGAGGCCATAGCTGACGAAATCCAGTGGCGGTTGTGCGGCGGGCAGGCCATTCTCGTCGGCACGCCGTCGGTGCGAGCTTCGCAGCAACTGTCGGGCGTGCTGTCGGCGCGGCAGATCGATCATGCCGTGCTCAATTGCACGCGGCATGATGAGGAAGCGGAGATCATTCGCCGCGCCGGTCAGCCTGGTGCCGTGACCATTGCCACGAACATGGCCGGTCGCGGTACGGACATCCTGGTCGATCCGCAAGTGTTAGCGGCAGGCGGCTTGCACGTGATCGCCACCGAAATGCACAGCAGCTGCCGCATTGATCGGCAATTAATCGGTCGCACGGCGCGGCAGGGCCAGCCGGGCAGTTACCAGTTCATATTGTCGCTGCAAGACGAGTTGTTGGCGTCAGGTGACGCCGTGTCAAACGGCGCGATGGACGGCCGGCGGGCGAATCGCGAGTTATCCACGGCGCATTTGCGATTGTTTCACGCTGCGCAGCGCCGCGTGGAAAAACAGCATGCGCGGCAGCGAATCGATTTGCTCAAGCACGAACAGCAACTGCTCAAAACCTGCCGCTCAATTGGCCTCGATCCACTGCTGGAAGCGATCGACGAGTGATTTACGGGAATCCGAACTCGCCCGCAGTTCACATCGGTATTGCGGCGTTAATGTGTTTTGGAGCCTTACCAAACTCGCGGGCCTGGCGCCCAATAAGCGAAAATGTCGTGTCACCCGCGCAATGGAGCGCGTTCCGTCAGTTGAAGCGACGTATTTGGCTACCACCAGCGGCGGCGGAAGAACTCCCAGGCGTCGCCGAACAGGACGTAAAGCAGGCTGCGGCGGCCGCAGTCGATTCGCGCGATGACTTCGACGCCGACCGTGCGGTGTGGTAACTCAGTGGCGTCCAGTGCAACGCGCAGCGGGATAATGTTGGCACCCTCCGTCGTTTTGGAAGTTCGCACAGCGATTTCCGCTAGCCGACCCGTAAAACTGCGGCCCGGCATCGTGGCCAACACGA
>JBFILF010000400.1:0-5265 GCA_041599835.1 Pirellulaceae bacterium | reverse complement strand
GCCCCGCTGATCATCAATCTGGACCGTCGCTTGGGTGGCCAGGTGATTACGGTGGACCAGCAGCCGATCCAGTACGAACTGACCGCATTACCGTTAACATTGCGCCGAATTGCCTGATACAAACGTGACGTCCGTCACAGCGGTATTCTTCCGGTTCGCATTGGGATTGCTTGGCTCGAGAACCGATTAGTGGTACATGGCGGCGCCAGCGGTTCGTATCGCCATTAGATCGTCGTGCTGTTTGCAGGGATGCGTCCATGGATTGTGAGGCTACCAGGTTGAAATGAGGCACACCTGGCCCGGCCGCGCCATTCCGGAAATCACTGCCCTGCAAATTGGAGTTGGTCATGTTGGTCCTCTCGAGACATCGCGACGAGCGAATCATGATTGGCGACGACGTGATGATCACGGTGGTCGACATTCGCGGTGACAAAGTCAGACTGGGCATCGACGCGCCCAAAAGCGTCCCGGTGCATCGCCAGGAAGTTTACGAGGCAATCAAGCGCGAAAACGAAAAGGCCAGTAACCTGGGCCCGACCGAAACACGCGACTTGGGAAAATAACCTCGGCGAAAACCCTCTTACCGTCGGCGCTGTCTGCCTGCCGTTTACCCGTGGCGGCCCACCGCGAAATCAGTCGCCGGTCACTTCGCTTTCGGCCGTCGACTGCTCGATCACTCGCTTCACCGTTCGCACCAATAGTTCAATGCGAATCGGCTTGGTCAAATAGGCGTCCACGCCAAGAATTTCAGCGTAATTGCGATGACGGTTTCCTTCGTTACCCGTGACCATGATGGCGGGGATATACTCGTCCAATTCGCGCATGCCTTCCAACACCAACAAGCCGCTGCGGCGCGGCATCATCAAATCCAAAATCACCAAATCGGGTCGGTAAAACTCGATGCAGGCCAACCCGTGATTGCCGTCCCGCGCCGACGATATTTCGTAACCCAACGGTTCCAGCGCATCGGTCATGGTGCGGATCATCGATTGATCGTCGTCAACAATCAGGACTTTTTTCTTCGTCGGTGCAACCATTGTGATTCGGTCAAAAATAGAATACTGGGCCACCGTGATGGGATCTTCCAAGATCCAAACAGCTGATCAGCAGCGGTGTCGCCCGGGGGGGTACTGCCATCGTAGACAGAATCTTGACCGTTTTGAAGTATTCCAGCCGCCCGGCCGCGGGAAACCCGGTATGGCCCGTTTCCGAGGGCCGGGACAGTTGCGGCCAGCAGTCGCAGGAAATGAGGGCACTTTGTGCCGGCGAGCGGCGTTTCTTTGCTTTTTGCGCGTTATAGATTTGGAGCGGTGAGCGACGGTTAATCCGGTTAGTCCGCAGGAAAATTTTGCCCCACCCACACCGGTTGGGCCATGGCAACGCATTCAAAATTCACCGGTGATTTGGTCGATAGGAACGGCAGGGGCAAGGTATTGCCCGCGACAGGATCAACGACTGGCCAGTTATCGTTTGCTGAACATGGTTTGCATGTTCGCCGAACATAAAGGAATACGCAATGTGGAGGGCTGTCTTTTTGGCGGTGGGGATTACCTTGGTCATGTTGGGGATTGAATGTTTCATGTTTGACCAGGTGGAAGTTACCCGTCTCCGCGGCAACCAGAATCAATCGACCATCAATGCCAATAGCCTGTTCCGCCCGGCCTCCTATCAAACGGTGTCGATGGGCGCGCAGACGGTCAACGTAACGGTCCGGGAATGGATGCCGTGGAGCCTGATGGCCGTGGGTGCGATCGTGTTGATTTACACGTTTACGATTCCCCGCCGCAGGTCCGAAGAATGACGGGCGCGACGCGCCCCACATATTGGCACCGACAAATTGGTACCGACGTGAGTCGATGATGCGAGGTTGATGCTGAGCGGTCGAGCCGGCCGTTGGCCCCCACGCATCCGATTGCATATTTGATTTTGAACCCGAACGAAAAAGTTCTTCAGTCCGTTGTTGGTACGGCCCATTCGGCGGTGCATCGGTTACAATTCAAGACGCCCGACCCAACCCGCCACTGACGAGCCCGGCGTCCGTTGACGCGTGCGGTGGCCATTGTTGTTGGGCAGTTGCTGCCCCGATTTCCACGACGCACGCCGCTATTACTGACGACTCGGATGGACAAGTCAACACCTGCGAACTCTGGCGGACAACGGCGGCGAAGGTCGTCGGTAGCGCAGTCGAGCAGGGAACCGAACGCCACACGGGCGGCAACGGACTGGTCTCAAATCTTTTTGTGGCCAGGTCGAATTCTGGTCTTTTTGATGATCATTATCGCGCCGTGGTGGATTGCCTCGGTGAACATGACCGCCCAGTTCGCGCTGTTGGGTCTGGGTGTTTGTGGCATTGCGATGTGGTGGTTCGTATTGGTGTTCGGGCGCCGGCGGCATCACCTGTTTCCCTACCTGGCGTTTCCGGTGATTCTGGGGTTGATACTGGTCGGTTGCCAGATGTTGCCCTTGCACGATGTGGTGCAGCAAGCGGTGGCCAGGCATCAAAGTGATTTGTACGCGGGCTATGCTTCGCCGGCGCCGGGCGAGTTGTTTGTGGACAGCGAAACGAGCCGGCTGGAGTCGCCGACTCGAACCACGATGGATCTGGATGGTTCGATCCGAACGTTTAATTTGCTGATGTTGGCGCTGATTTGCATGATGCTGGGCGCCCATTTCTTCAGCAGCCGCCGCGGCCTGATCTTGTTGCCGCTGATCGCCACATTGAATGGCGTCGTCATTAGTTTCTTTGGCATTGTGCAAAAGCTCAAATTTGACGGCCGCCTGTTCTGGTTCATTGAGTTGCGTTACGGCGGCGTGCCGTTCGGCCCATTTGTTAACCGGAATAACGCCGCCGGTTTTCTGCTGATCTGTTTCGGCTGCAGTTTGATGCTGATCTACCTGGCATTCACTACTGGTAGTCGACCGGGCGGTCGGCCCAGGCCCATCATCACCGATGAGTATCCGATTTGGAGACGATTGGGATTGCACTTGGCGTTGTTTTTTTCCGAACTGAACGGGCGAAAGCTGGCCGCCATTCTGGCATCTGTCATTATCTTGGCGGGGATCGTGGGGACGCTGTCGCGCGGCGGTACCGTGGCACTGCTGTTGGGGTATGCGGCGGTGTTTGCCTTCGTGGTGACGACCCGCAAGTCGCGCAGCTTGGTCATTTTGTTTTTGGCATCAGGCCTGTTGGCCATCGCTCTGATTGGGTGGTTGGGCATGAGTGCAAGCGTGGCTGAGCGATTGGACACCCTTTCCGATACCGACATTTTGTCGAACGAAACGCGAGTGCAACATTGGTTGCAGACGGCACCGGCCATCGGCGATTTTGCGCCACTGGGTAGCGGCGCCGGCAGTTACGTGCACGTGCACCGTCTATATCGGGTCGATTCAGAGGAACGGATTTTTTACCACGCCGAGAACCAGTACTTTCAGACACTAGTCGAAACCGGATGGTTGGGTTTTCTGCTGCTTGCCTCCGCCATCGTGCTGGTCTTGTTGAGCATCCGGTTTCTGGCCGTGCGCGGCAACTCACCCAAATCCAGCGCCGTGGTAGTGTTGGCGTTGTTTGTCATCACCAGCCAATCGGTGGCGGCGTTGTTTGATTTCGGCCTGTACATACCCGCCAACGCCGTGATGATGGCAACCATTTGCGGGTTCATCGTGGGGCAGGCCCATGCGCTGGCGGACCGGCTGAAAAAGAAGTTTGTTTTTCGTTTCAACCTGTCCCATCTGGTTACGTTATTACTGCTGTTGGCGATTTTTTCAGCTGGATTATTCTCGACGTTAACGGCTTATCGGCTGGCGCGTTGCGATCGAGCGATGGGCGAAACCGCTGTGCGGGACACGTACCGCACGCTGCCTTTGTCCCAAACCAATCAACGGATCGATGCGTTGTTGGCCGCGGTGGCCAGCCAGCCAACCGCCGACGGATTCGCGCGGCTGGGCGAGTTGTGGATTCACCGGTTTCGATTGCGGTTGTTCCAGGCGCTGACCGCCACACTACCAACGGGACAATCCAGCAACCCTGAGGTGTTGGACCAATATTGGACATCCACGTCGATTGATCGGCTGCACGACATGGTTTTCCGCGCCCGGCAGGCCAATGACCCCGACCGCGTGCAACAACTTCAGCAGGATCCACTTGTCCGGGAAAATTTGCTGAAAGCGATCTTTTACCTGAAACAATCGCGACAACGGTCGCCCTTGCAACCCAACATTCATTTGTTGCTGGGACAGCTGCATTGTCTTTCGCCGCTGCCCGAGGCGGATCAATATCATCTGGCGCGGGCTCGTGAATTAGCGCCGGCCAATTCACTGATCTGGTTTGTCAGCGGATTGCTGGAACTGCAGGCCGGCCGGGTCGATTTAGCCAAAAGTACTTTGAGGCGATGCTTGCAAATCAGCCCGCGGTTTTACAAGCAAGTGGTGCAGGCAACTTGGCCAATCCTGTCGCCGGAACAGATATTCCGAGACATCTTGCCGGAATCACCGGTATTGTTGTTCGATTTTGCCAAAACTCGCCTGGATACTGAGTCGACAAAGGCACTGAAATCAGAAGTGTTTGCCCGTGTCGAACAAATTTTGGATGAGGGTCGAAATGAGGATCGCAAGTCGTTGGAGATTAAGGCCGAAGTACAAATTAGCCTTGGAAAAATCGATGCTGCAATCAAAACCAAACGCCTCACCACACAGCTTTACCCGCAGATTGCGGGGTACCGTTTCCAATTGGCCGAACTTTTAATGCAAAACGGGCAACTTGATTTAGCCTGGGAAGAAATTCGCTGGTTAATGAACCGGTATGAATCCAAAGTCCGGTACCGGCAGCTGTATCAAAAAATCCAAAAACTGCGACAAGAACGGGATTTCCCAGGGCTGTAACTAGAATCTCCGGACCGATCCAGTAAGAATAAGAACTTGACGCCCAAAGAAAATACTCCTGATCGTCGCTTTTCCAGCTAGCATCCGCATCTATGGCCGTCCTCGTCGCATTTGTCGCTGCCCTGATTTTGACATTGGCCGTCGTTCCGATCGCCAAAAATTGGGCTCGTCGTTTGGGTTTGGTCGACGAGCCCGATGAAAATCGCAAGCTGCATCAAACGTCGATCCCCTTGGTGGGCGGGCTGGCCATCTTTGTGGCGATGGTCCTCTCGCTAACGTTGACGTTCGTCATATTCTGGAATCAGTTTCCACTTTTGGACGCCACATATTGGCCCATCACATACAAGCTGCTTGGTTTGTTGTTGGCGTGCGGTTTCATCCTGTTCG
>JBFILF010000399.1:0-5267 GCA_041599835.1 Pirellulaceae bacterium | reverse complement strand
GCATCCCCTTGTTGGATCAGTTGCACCGCGCACTCATACAGGCGGTCAAAATAATCCGAGGCGAAATACAGCTCGTCCCACTGGAAACCCAGCCAGCGCACGTCATCCATAATCGAGTCGACGTATTCAATGTCTTCGGCTTCGGGATTGGTGTCGTCAAACCGTAGATTGCATTTGCCGCCGAACTCGCGGGCAATCCCGAAATTCAAGCAGATTGATTTGGCGTGCCCGATATGCAGGTAACCGTTGGGTTCGGGAGGAAACCGTGTATGCACCCGTCCGCCATGCTTGCCGGTCTCATTATCCCGGATCACGATTTGCCGAATAAAATCGGTCGATTTGGTTTCTTGTTCGTTCATGGTTTTGTTATACCAGCGATCGCGGGCGATTTTGCAACCGCTGCAATGCCGCGTCGATTCGATCCAGACACGCCTGGCGGCCAAGGATTGCCATGGTATCAAACATTCCAAACCCGGCAGACTGACCGGTAAGCGCGACGCGTAGCGCATGGATGATCTGGCCGATTTTGATCTGTTGTGCTTCAATCCAGTCGTTCATTACCACCTCGAGGTGTTCGGCTGAAAAATCGTCGACGGCCGACAATACCTGGGCAAATTCCGACAGCAAATGGCCGGCATCCTCCGGTTTGACCAGTCGTTTTTCGAACGCCTTTTCGTCATATTCCAGCCGGTCGGCATCGACAAAGAAATAGTCGAACTGGAAAACATCGCCGGCCAGCACAATGCGATCATCGGCCGCTGTGACGATTTCCTGCACCCGCCGCCGCTGGTCGTCCGTGGGCGGTGATTCGACGACGCCGCCGCGCCGCAACATGTCGGCGCACCAGGCCGTTTTTTTGTCAACTGGAAACTGGTTCATGTAGTGGCTTTGAAACGCTGTCAGCTTGGCTGGATCAAAGCTCGCTTCGTGCTTGACGATACGATCCAATGAAAAATGTCCAATCATTTCATCGCGAGTGAACCATTCGGTTTTGTCGTCCAGCGACCAGCCCAGCAACAACAAGTAATTCACCACTGCTTCAGGCAAAAATCCCACGTCTCGATAAAAGTCGATCAATACTGGGTTGAATGCAAAGGGATCTTCGGCAATGCCCACCCGGCGGGCGATTGCCGCCCCGCGTTCGTACAGCTGGTTGAATTCGCGATTCTTGAGGTATTTTTCTACCTTGCGTTTGCTCAGTTTATTTTTGCTGCCCGGTTCCGCCACGAACGGAATGTGGGCGTAGTGCGGCAACTCGTATCCCAGCGACTGGGCGATGAAAATTTGACGCGGCGTATTCGACAAGTGTTCGACGGCCCGCACCACGTGGGTGATGTGAAAATCTCGATCGTCAACCACGCTGGCCAAATGGTACAGGCAGGTGCCGTCGTTCCGCTGGATCACGTGATCCTGCTCGCCCGCCCATTGAACACTGACGTTGCCGCGAATCAAATCGGTGAATTCGCATTTGCCGTCGCGGGGCATTTTCAGCCGCACGACGGCCTGCCGCCCCTCGGCTTCGAATCGCGCGGCGTCGGCAACCGTTTCCGCCATCCAGCGGCGGCTGTAAATAAAATCCCGCTTGTCTTTTTCGGCGGCCTCGCGTTCCGCTTTGACTTCGTCCGGCGTGGCGTAATCGCGATAGGCCGCACCGGACTCAATCAACTGATCACAGACAGCTTGGTATCGGTCCAATCGTTGAGACTGAAAATAGGATCCGCAGGGTCCAATCGAATCCGAACCGTCGGCCGTAGGACCCTCGTCCCAGTCGATTCCCAGCCAGCGAAATCCGTCCAGAATCGGTTGCAGCGCTTCGGCGACGTTGCGCTGTTGGTCGGTATCGTCAATCCTCAAAATGAACTGCCCGCCCGCTTGCCGCGCCAACAACCAATTAAACAGCGCGGTCCGGACCCCGCCGATATGCAGATAACCGGTTGGACTAGGCGCAAAACGAGTTCTAACGGTCATCGTGTCAGGGCGGAGTGTGTGGTTGGGAGAAATCGTTCGAGCAATGTCAGTCTGGCTTGGCCCCATTGTAGCGCGTGTGGGGCAGATTGAGCAGACCTAAGGAAACGGCGCGAAGGGAAATGGATGGGGGCGCGCGGGAGCCCGACTCGCTCAGACTTCGGCCGTCGGCTCAGCCGCACGGGAGATGTAGCCACCGGCGCGGCCGGAAATGTCCGGGACCATTAGGTTCCGACCTCTTCAGCCACCTGCTCCGGCACGACTTCGAACACGAACTCGTCGTCTCGATAGTCAATTTGAACGTGGGTGCCCGGTTCGTACTGGCCTTTGAGCAATTCGGTAGCCAGCGGATTTTGCAGTCGCGTTTGAATCACGCGTTTCAGCGGGCGTGCGCCATATTTGGGATCGTAGCCCGCGGCGGCGATGGCGTTTCGAGCTGCCTCGGTGACGTCCAGCTCCAGGCCCTGTCCAGCGACTCGCCGCACCAGATGTTTCAATTGAATGTCGACAATTTTTCGAATTTGACTCCGCTGGAGAGGCTTGAAGACGATTTTTTCGTCGATACGGTTTAGCAACTCGGGAACAAACCTGGTCTGAATCACCTCCTCCACAGCTTTTCGAATTTCGTCATCACCACCGCCGTCTTCGGTGATTTTCTGGATCAGGTGGCTGCCCACGTTGCTGGTCATCACGATGATTGTGTTCGTAAAGTCGACGGTATGTCCGTGATTGTCGGTCAATCGCCCGTCATCCAGCATTTGCAGGAGGATGTTGTACACGTCGTTGTGGGCTTTTTCGATTTCGTCCAGCAGAATCACGCAATACGGCCGGCGGCGGACGGATTCGGTCAGTTTTCCACCTTCGTCGTACCCGATATAGCCTGGAGGGGCGCCGATCAGCCGGCTGACGCTGTGCCGTTCCATAAACTCGCTCATGTCGATGCGGACCATGGCGTTCTCGTCGTCGAACATGATCTCGGCCAGTGCTTTGCACAATTCGGTTTTGCCGACGCCTGTGGGACCCAGAAACATAAACGAGCCGATGGGTCGGTTGGGGTCTTGCAAGCCGCTGCGGCTGCGGCGCACGGCATTGGAGACGGCCGCCACGGCTTCATCTTGACCGACCACCCGCAAATGCAATCGGTCTTCCATCACCAGCAGTTTGGCCTTTTCGGTTTCCATCATGCGCGACACCGGAATTCCGGTCCAAGCGCTGACGACATCGGCGATTTCTTCTTCGGTAACCTGTTCGCTAAGCAAGCGTTTCTGTGGAGTGTCCGATTCGGCGGAATCCGCTTCGCGACGTTCGGCGGCTTCAATTTGTTCGCGCAGTTTCTTCAGTTGCGTGTCAAGTTCATACAACTTGTGATAATCCTGTTCGGCGACGGCCAACCCTGAAGATTGCTTGGTTTTGATTTCCGTATCGAGTTGTTCAAATTCGTGTTGTGTGTCGGCCAGCGTCTGGCGGACCTTTCTCACGTCGCCCACGCCCAATTTCTCTGCTTCCCATTGTTCGCGAAGGCTGGCCAGTTCCTTGCGTCGCAGCTCCATTTCCTCATGCACGTCGGCCAGACGTTGTTTGACGCCTTCGTCGTTTTCCTCAGCCAGTTGACGCGCGGCAAGTTCCAGTTGGGTCAATCGGCGTTGCACGTTGTCAATTTCCTGCGGGACGCTGTCCAGTTCCATGGCTAATTTGCTGGCCGCTTCGTCAACCAGGTCGATGGCTTTATCGGGCAAGTATCGATCGGTGATGTAGCGATTGGACAATTCCGCGGCGGCGACCAGCGCCGCATCCTTGATTTGCACGCCGTGGTGGGTTTCGTACCGCTGTTTCAGCCCACGGAGGATGGAAATGGTGTCCTCGACCGTTGGTTCGCCGACAAACACTGGTTGGAATCGGCGTTCCAGGGCCGCGTCCTTTTCAATGTATTTGCGGTATTCGTCCAAAGTCGTTGCTCCCACGCACCGCAATTCACCGCGGGCCAAAGCCGGTTTGAGTAGATTCGCGGCATCACTTCCTCCTTCGGCTGCTCCGGCCCCTACCACGGTATGCAGTTCATCGATGAACAAGATGACCTGTCCTTCGGAATCGGTGACCTCGCGCAACACGGCTTTGAGACGGTCTTCGAATTCGCCGCGGTACTTGGTACCGGCAATCAACGCGCCCATGTCGAGTGCCACCACGCGCTTTTCCTGCAAGCTTTGCGGGACGTCGTTGTGAACAATTCGCAAAGCGAGTCCTTCGGCAATCGCCGTCTTGCCAACGCCGGGCTGTCCGATCAGCACTGGGTTGTTCTTGGTGCGTCGCGACAGCACTTGGATCACGCGGCGAATTTCCGCGTCGCGGCCAATCACGGGGTCCAGTTTGCCGGCCTGCGCCCGCTCAACCAGGTCGATCCCGTATTTTTCCAGCGCCTGATATTTGCCTTCGGGATCCTGATCGGTGACGCGGGCGCTGCCGCGAAGCGTTTGCAAGGCGTCCAGGACGTCCTTCTTTTCGACGGCATTCAGTTTCAGAATTCGTTGTGCCGACGTTTCGATCTCGGTCAGTGCCAAGATCAGGTGTTCCGTCGACACGAATTCGTCCTTCATCTCGCCTGCCATTTCGGTGGCGCGATCGAGGACTTTTTTCAAATCAATGCCGATGCCTGGCTGGCTGCCACCGGCGGCCGACGGCAACCGGCCCAGTTCGGACTGAACCATCTGCGTCAGTTGTGCGACGGGACAACCCATCTTGTCCAGCAACGGCTTGACGATTCCTTCTTCCTCCTGAATCAGCGCCGCCAACAAATGCAGCGGGCTGATCTCGGGATTACCCGCCGACGAAGCCATTGACTGCGAAGCAGCAACCGCTTCCTGCGCCTTGGTTGTCAATTTGTCAAATCGAAAAGTCATGATCTAGGTCCTCATTGCCAGCGCACGGTAAGCGCACCTTGTTTGTCCGTTTGAGAGAAACGGCGACGACGACATGCGGGTCAACAGTGAATCCGACGTGAGTCGGCGTCAGTCGTTTTTAACTTCGAACTCAGCGTCGATCGCCTCGTCATCGCTGCTGCCCGTCGCGGCACCGGCATTTCCGTTGCCCGACGTTTCGGCGGCAGCTTCCGGCGCTTGTGATTGGTTATACATGGCCCGGCTGAACGCGTGGGAAGCTTCCTCGAGTTCCTTGACGGTGGCCTTAATCTTTTCGGCATCATCGCCTTGGGCCGCCTCGCGGGCTTTCTTGATCGCCGCTTCCAAAGGTTGCTTATCGGAATCTTCAAGCTTGTCGGCGTGCTCATTCATGGTTTTTTCCATGTGGTG
>JBFILF010000398.1:0-5274 GCA_041599835.1 Pirellulaceae bacterium | reverse complement strand
TGACGACGTGGTGGTGATTGAGCCGCCCCACCGGCCGGACCGGCACGTGATTCCAACTCACCGCCGGATCCAGCGGATGCTCAATCTGCAAAAGCTGCCCTACGAGCGCTTGGTGGCGTTCATCGAAGAATTCGATGACCTGTTGCAGCGTTACGAACACGAGTTATACGGATAATTATCAAATTGACGCCCTGCTAATCGTCGGGGCGAGTTGGTCAACGCATCATCACCTGGACATTTCATCGCATATCGTGGATTATACTCTTCAACATAACTTGTTTAAGGAATCCAACATGCGACCGAATCGCCGACATGTCTTAGCGGCAGGATTAATTTTGCTCGTGGTGGTCGGGTGTGAAACGACAGTCCAAACTAACGGCGACGCTGATAACCAGCGGCTGGCCGACGAGATGCTGGCCAATATCGACAAGATTTCGAACGAATTGTCAATGATCAAAGACGTCGACAGCGCTAAAGCGGCTGCGCCGAAGCTGGAAAATTTATTTAACCGAATGCAGCAACTGGTGGAGCGCAGCGAACTTTTGCCGAAACCGTCCGCCGAATTGGATCGCCGGCTGACTGAAAAAATGAAAGCGAAACACGCGGAATTTAGCCAGACGATGCAGAAATTCGTTAATTCCATGATCACCAATCCCGCCATTGTGCCGATCATGCAGCCATTGCTGGAAAAGATGCGAACCATCGGCGGCGGGTCGTAACTCACCATTCATTTAGTCGATCCACGAAAATGCAGACCACCGTGCCGTTTGCAGTTCGCCGATCTCCTCAATTGTTTTTGGCCGTTTTCTGCTGGGCGATCGGCGCGTTGTCAAGCGGGACGCCGACTGCGTTTTGCCAAACGTTGGTTCCAGCTCACCTGTCGCCGCTGGCGCAATCCTGGGCGACGTCCGATTTTGATCGGCAAGCGGTTCAACAGGCGATCGCCTCCATCGAAAAGAGCATGGCGGTTTATCGCCAGCACCGCCAATGCTTTTCCTGTCATCATCACGCGCATCCAATCATGGCGCTTTCCCAGATAGCCACTCGCGGGTTCGCAGTGGACCAAACCAATTTAAATGTGCAATTGGACGCCACGTTGGCGAGGACCCACCAGGTGCTGGACCGATATCAGAACGGCAAGAGTATCGGCGGCGGTGTCGACACGACGGGATACACTCTGCTCGCCCTCAAGGCTCGCCACGAGCCCCCCAATGCGACCACCCAGGCCATGATCGATTGGTTGCTGAACCGAAATCAGAAGTCGGTGTATTGGTCCGGCACCGAAACCCGACCACCGACGCAAACCAGCAACCTGACGCGGGCCTGGTTGTGCATTGAAGCAATGCATCATTACGGAACCACGGAACAGCAGGCTCGCATCGATGAACGAATTGCCAAGCTCAAGAATTGGATTCTTGACACTGCCGCCCCAACGACGGAAGACCAGGTATCGCGACTTCGCGCGCTGCATGCGATCGGAAATGCGACGGACGCAATCGCCAACTTCGCCGACCAACTGATTGCCGGTCAGCGTAATGACGGAGGATGGGCGCAAACATCGGAAATGCAGAGTGACGCTTACGCCACCGGCAGCGTTTTGATGGCACTTCACCAAATAGCTGGTGTGGAATCAGATAGCGATGTATATCGGCGTGGCATTGCCTACCTGCGTTCCACGCAGCGGCCTGATGGAACCTGGCACGTCACGACTCGCGCCCAACCCATCCAGGAGTATTTTGAAAGTGGCTTTCCACATGGCCGGGATCAATTCATTTCGATCACGGCAACTTGCTGGTCGGCCACGGCGATCGCGTTGACGTTTCCATGCCAGGAAATCGCAAACGACTAAGGATAGTGATGGCGGCCGCCGGTCGTGCGAAAATAGTTTTGCGAAGGTATTGCAACGCGAGTTCACAGAGAAAACAAAGTGCCTGGCAGCTCCTCCAGCGTCCTTCCGTTCCATTACCCTGCTTCCATTCAACAGTTGTGCTAGAATGGTCTCCATGCCGGTATGGCTGCAGTACTCGGGCCAAAAAACTCCACGATATGCTGACAAAGAAAATTGTCGCCGTTCTGATTGGTTTGTTGATCCCCGCGGCTTGGATCGGGCTCGATAGCGCGATACTTGCGGATGAAATCGACTTCAATCGAGACGTCCGGCCGATTCTTTCAGAACATTGTTTTCAATGCCATGGACCGGATGCCAATCAACGGCAGACGGATCTGAGATTTGACGTGGCCGATTCAATGTTCGCGGATCTGGGCGGTTATGCGGCGTTTGTTCCAGGCGATCCCGAATCCAGTGAAGCGTTGCGGCGGATTTACGCGACGGACTTGGACGAATTGATGCCGCCACGCGAGTCCAAATTGGAGCTAAACAATTCGCAGCGGGAAATTTTGACGGAGTGGGTGCGGCAAGGCGCCAAGTGGAGTCGGCATTGGGCGATGGTTTCACCAGTTAAGCCGCCCGTGCCGGAAGTTGGCGATACGTCGTGGCCGCGGAACGTTATCGATCGATTCGTGCTGGCTCGGATGGAACAGTCAGGTTGGCATCCAAACCCTGAAGCCGACCGGGCAACGCTGATCCGCCGCGTGACACTGGATTTGACGGGGCTGCCGCCGACACCTGACGAAGTCGATGCATTTCTTAACGATGAGTCGGTGGGAGCTTATGAAAAACTGGTTGACCGGCTGCTTGATTCGCCGCGGTACGGAGAACGGATGGCCTGGGACTGGCTGGATGCGGCCCGCTATGCCGATACGGACGGATTTCAAGCGGACCCGACCCGGGAAATGTGGCCGTGGCGCGATTGGCTGGTCCGCGCGTTGAATGACAACATGCCATTTGATCAATTCACGATTGAAATGCTGGCCGGCGACCTATTGCCGGGCGCGACCCGGGAACAGGTCATCGCC
Organism: Pirellulaceae bacterium; assembly: GCA_041599835.1. GTDB lineage: Bacteria > Planctomycetota > Planctomycetia > Pirellulales > Pirellulaceae > CAJQPP01. Next base: position 2,358 of record JBFILF010000398.1, on the reverse strand, counting down.
ACGGCCTTTAATCGCAATCACATGTACAACGGCGAGGGCGGCCGGATTCCCGAAGAGACGCGGATCGAGAACGTATTTGACCGGACGGAAACGACGGCCACCGTCTGGCTGGGGCTGACGATGACCTGTGCTCGGTGCCACGATCACAAATTCGATCCCATCACGCAGCAAGAGTATTACCAGTTGTTCGCGTTTTTTAATAACACATCCGAAAGCGGTGCCGGTGGTAGCGGCAAAGCGGGTCCGACACTCAATTACCTGACCCCGGATCAAACCGACGAGTGGAATCTGCTGGAAAAAGAAGTGGCCGAACTTACCCAGCAAATGAATGCTCCTGACGAGGAATTGGACGGTCGGCAGCTGCAATGGGAATCGAAAACCAGGACTGCCTTGGGTCAGCAGGAGTTTGACAAGGAAATCGTATCGCTGGACGACTGGTGGGTATTAGGACCGTTCCCGGCGCCGGAAACCGGTGGCGGGAAATCATTTGACACGGATTTCGGGCCGGAAACCGGCGTCGATTTAGACCGTCAATATGGAGAAGAAAACCTACGCTGGCAGCGCAATTCCGATTTTGTCGACGGAAAAACGCACGCGTTGCCGGACAGGGTAGGGGCCACGTACCTGTTCCGCCGCTTGGATACGCCTCGCACGCGGACGGTGTCGTTGTCGCTGGGATCCGACGACGCAATCCGAGTATGGCATAACGGAAAACCGGTTTTATCCAACAACACGGCGCGAGGCGTTGCCCCGGATCAAGAGCAATTGTCATTGCAGCTGACGCCGGGCAAACATGAATTGCTGATCAAGATCGTCAATACCGGTGGAGCCGCGGGATTTTATTTCAAGAAGCAATCTGAGACGGTGCTAGGATTACCATCGCCGGTTGCCGCGGCGCTGGTGGTAGAACCGGGGCAGCGAACCGAACCGCAGCGGGGATTGATTCGCGAACATTTCCGGTCGCTGCATTCCCAGAGCTGGCAGGCACTGCGACGGCGGCAGGCGGAATTGAATGCAGAACGGCAGAGGATACAGCAATCTGCCGCCTCGGTCATGATCATGGATGAATTGCCGGAAGAGAAGCGTCGCGATTCGTTTGTTTTGGAACGCGGCGTCTACACCAAACCGTTGCAATCGGTCGTGCAGAATACTCCGGCATTTTTACCACCGCTGTCTGACAATCGTCCCCCGGATCGGCTGAGTTTGGCGCGATGGATCGTGTCAGACGACAACCCGTTGACCGCGCGCGTGACGGTTAATCGATATTGGCAGATATTTTTTGGCGACGGGTTGGTGCGAACCGCTGAAAATTTTGGCCGCCAGGGAGAAATGCCCTCTCACCCGAAGTTATTGGACTACCTGGCACGCACGTTCGTCGAGAGTAGTTGGAATGTCAAGCAGATGCATAAACGGATCGTGATGAGCGCGACGTACCGGCAATCGTCGAGTTCGAAAACGACCGGGCAATCGTCTTACAAAATGGATCCCGAGAACCGCTGGCTGACGCGGGGTCCGCGGTTCCGCATGCCTTCCTGGATGCTCCGCGATCAAGCATTGGCGCTGGGCGGTCTACTGGTTGACCGACGTGGAGGCCCGCCGGTCAATCCTTACCAGCCTGACGGGATTTGGGCGGAAGCGACGTTTGGCAAGATTAATTACCAACGCGGCAGCGGCGAAGATTTGTATCGTCGCAGCCTGTACACGTTTTGGCGGCGAATCGTGGGCCCCACGATGTTTTTTGACACGGGAAAACGCCAGACGTGCATCGTCAAACCACCGCGAACCAATTCGCCCATGCACGCGCTGACCACGCTGAATGAGACGACGTTTGTCGAGTCGGCTCGCGGGATGGCCGCTCGCGTGCTCGCGCGGCAATTGGATCCGGTTTCCGGCGATCAGAGCGGTCTCGACGGGCGCCGGCTACAGTACGCGTTTCGCCTGGCGACCGCGCGATGGCCGACTGCCGGTGAATTGGAGTTATTGACGACGAGACTCACCAAATTGCGCCGCGAATATCAAAAGAACGATCAGGCTGCGCAGCAACTCTTGTCGGTGGGGGAATCGCCGCGCGACGATGCATTGCCGCTGGCCGATCACGCCGCGTTGACCGTGATTTGTTCAATGATCATGAATCTGGACGAAGTTTTAACGAAAGAATAGTGAATTGAATCCAGCCACGGAACATTCCATTCGCACGACTCGGCGAGCGTTTTTTGGACAATCCGCAGCGGGGATCGGCGCCGCGGCGCTGGGAACGCTGTTGTCTTCGCAGACGGCAACCGCCAGCGGCCGCCAAACCGGCGCCGCACGGCCGGATTTGCCCCATTTCCAACCGACGGCCAAGCGGGTGATTTATCT
>JBFILF010000397.1:0-5288 GCA_041599835.1 Pirellulaceae bacterium | reverse complement strand
TGAGGGCAACGTCGAGGATATTCATCCCAAAAACAAGGATGTCGTGGGTCGTCGGCTGGCCATGTTGGCTCGCTCGTTCACCTACGGCGAGACGGACCTTAAGTGTTTTGGCCCGATTCTATCCAGATTCGAATTCAACGGCGGCCAGGCATTGCTCGAATTCAACAATGCCGAAGGCCTCAAATTCAAAAACAGCGAGGAACGCGGGTTCACCATTGCTGGTGATGACAACAAATTTGTGCCTGCTAACGCGGAAATTCGTGACGGCAAGGTGATCGTGTGGTCGGACGAAGTCAAAAAACCGTTGGCCGTACGCTACTTGTGGGATGACACCGCCCAAGCCAGCTTGTTTAACGGAGCTGACTTGCCGGCAGCCCCGTTCCGCACCGATGAACTCGACCTGTTGTCGAAAGATAGAAGCTTTTGATTTATCATCAGTGGTCCATCCATTCAGCACGTGCCGGACGCGACGGGCTCCGCCACACCTGCGATGACTGCAATGGCTGCCTCGAACATGAACTCTTGTGAAAATCATGACTGAAAATAATGATGCTGGCGACGAGCCGACGTTTTCGGCGAATCCACAAAAGCCTTCAGCCGATGAAACAGCCGCCGATGCAGCGGAGGCAAAAAAACAGACCCCGCGCAAGCAACGGATTCTGATCGGATCCCAGCGCGATTCCGCCAGCGTAAAACTCAAAACGCGCGAACCTCAGGCGGTTCGATTCGCCAGTATCTCGCCTGAAAATATTTCACAGGCCATTCGCGCCAAGTCCACTCCACATGACGTGGCCGATCAACCCCCAGCCGCGGCCGCCGAACCCGATTCGCCACCGGTGGACACCTCGGATCAGGAATTGGAAATGGCGCTGCAGGATCTGTCGATGGATTCGCTGTTGGCGACCAGCCAACCGGCCGACGAACTGGATGTCGACTCGCGACTCAAGGCCACGGTTTCCAAGATCCACAATGACAACGTGTTCTTTTCGCTCAAGGGCCGTTTCGAAGGTGTGGCTTCGCTGCGTCAATTCAAAACTCCGCCGGCCGAAGGGGCCATGCTGGATGTGATTGTCACCGGCTACAACCAGGATGACGGTCTGTACGAAGTGGCGATTCCGGGATCTGCCGTTTCCGTCGCCGATTGGTCCGATCTCACCGAGGGTGCCGTCGTTGACGCGCGGATCACCGGATCCAACACCGGTGGTTTGGAGTGCATGGTCAATAATATTCGCGGTTTCATCCCGGCCAGCCAGATCGATTTGGTGCGCGTAGAAAACTTTGGCGAGTACGTTAACCAGAAAATGACGTGCGTGGTAACGGAGGTTAATCCGCGCCGCAAAAAACTCGTGCTCAGCCACCGCGCCATCCTGGAACGCCAGAAACAGGAGCAGAAAGAGCAGTTGCTGCAGTCGCTCGAACCCGGCCAAACCGTGGAGGGCACGGTGACGAAGCTGATGGATTTCGGCGCGTTCGTCGATATCGGCGGCGTCGAGGGCCTGGTGCACGTCAGCAAAATGAGTTGGGATCGAGTCGATCACCCCAGCGATGTGTTTGAGGCGGGACAGCGCGTTTCGGTCAAAATCGAAAAAATTTCTCCCGGCTCCGGCAAGATTTCGTTGTCCTACCGCGATACGCAGGAAAATCCCTGGACCCGAATCGAAGAAAAGTACCCCGTGGGTGCCCAAGTCTCCGGCGAAGTATCGCGGCTGGCCCAATTCGGCGCATTCGTCAAACTGGAACCCGGGGTCGAAGGCCTCATTCACATTTCGGAACTTGCTCACCACCGCGTGATTGCAGTTAAGAACGTTGTACAAACGGGCGACCTGGTTGACGTCAAAGTTTTATCGGTCGACCCGGAAGGTCAAAAAATCGGATTGTCGCTGAAAGCGACGCAACCGAAGCCGGAGAAAAGACCGGACTCCAAAGCCACCGATGAAACGCCGGAACACTCCCGGCCGTCGGCCGTCAAAAAACGCACCGATCCGCTCAAGGGAGGTCGGGATAAACCGTCCGGCGGTGATCAGTTCGGCCTCAATTGGTAATTTCGAAAATTAAAAGCAGCCGAATGCTCTGGCGCTATTTCGTTCGCCCGCTGTTGTTTGCCTTGCCTCCCGAGACGGCCCATCACGTTTCCATGGCACTGTTTCACGCCGCCTCCGTGGGACCGCTGCGCCATTTTATGTCCAGAAAATACACCGTCGCCGACCGGCGGTTGCATTGCTCGGCTTTTGGCCGGGAGTTTTCCAATCCGGTCGGGCTGGCCGCGGGTTTTGACAAACAAGCAACCTGGTTCAACTCGCTGGCTTGCTTGGGGTTTTCTCACGTTGAGATTGGGACCATTACAGGCCAGGGCCAACCGGGCAACGACAAGCCTCGTTTGTTTCGGTTGCCGGCAGATCGCGCCTTGATCAACCGCATGGGCTTCAACAATCTAGGGGCCGAGGCCGCGGCCAAACGCCTCGAAGCCGCACAAATCGAGACGGTACTAGGCATCAACATCGGCAAATCTCGCCGCGTTGCCGTAGATAAAGCGGTCGCGGACTACTTGCACAGCTTTCGACTGCTTTATCCTTTCGCCGCCTACTTCGCGATCAACGTCAGTTCGCCCAACACTCCCGGGTTGCGGCAGCTGCAGGATCGCGAGCCGTTACTCGAACTGCTGCAGCAGGTCACGGCAGAAAACCGGCATCTGGCGGCTGCTGAAAATGAGTCTCCCAAGCCGATCCTGTTGAAGATCTCACCGGACCTGACCACCGGACAGCTCAACGAAATCGTCGAAATTGCCGAGGAAACTCAAATCAGCGGACTCATCGCCACCAATACAACGATATCGCGCGACCGGCTACGCAGCAGGTCTTCAAAGATTCAGCGAGCCGGTGCCGGCGGGCTTTCCGGGGCACCATTAACGGAAATCAGCCGCGAAGTTGTTCGGCATCTTTACCGGCAACTCGACGGCCGCCTACCGATCATCGGCGTGGGGGGGATCATGAACGGCCATGACGCCTGGCTGATGATCCGGTCCGGGGCCAGCTTGATCCAGGTTTACAGTGGTTTTGTTTACGGTGGACCGAGTTTTGTCAAACGGATCAATCAGTATTTGCTACAGATGCTGGCGGAGCACCAACTGGATTCAATCCAGCAAGCGGTCGGATTGGATGCAGGCCGATGAGGCTAACGCCTGCCAAGACGCCTAGTGGTCAAGGCGTTTAAGCGTGAAGCGCCATTTTTTTCCCTTGATGTTTTCCGCAGTGCCAATTATTCGCGTGTCATCAACGAACTGGCCTCGATAGGTTGCGTAGCCGCGATTAAAGCTCAGCACAATGGCGTCGGAATCCTCATCCATGTTCCAGGTCCGCTCACTGCTCGATGATGTACCAATCTGTTTAAACGTTCCGTCGTCGAAAAACCGAATCTCTCGGGATTGTTTCAGATTCAACGTCTGTCCCTCTAGCGGCCGGCAGACCAGCGTCCAGGTGCTGGCAGTGATTCCCCGCTGGCCGATGTAGGCGCGGATTCGATTGACGCGGACCTGGATTTCGACAACATCCGGTAATTCCAGCCCATCCAAAATTTCGATTAACCGCGGTCCCAAATCAATCAACGCCTGTTGCGCGCGCTGCCTGTCCCGGTACTTGGGCGCGTTCAGCTGGCCAATTAGCTTCTCCACCAGGGGTGTGCTGATTGGCGCATCTTGTTTGACTTCGTCCTGCCAGCCGGCGGCAGCCGACATGAACAACGGGTCCGCGGCCAGTGCGAGCAGCGCGATGCAGCAGATTTTTCCTACCAACATACATACCACGGGTGTTGAATTCGGCGTAAAAATGGATTCTAGGTTACGTAGATTCGCTACGTCAAACGAGATCTGCCGGAGCGAGCAGGAAAGTAGCTTCGGACTTTCTTTTGAGCTTTTAGTGCCGCGAAACCGGCGTTAAACTGTTGATTCGTTGTTGACCTAAATACTGCGCATTGGGCAAACCGCTCGCAACATGGCTACCCAGATAGAACCGGCTGACACCAGGCCCTCCCAAGATGATTTGATCGCCAAAGACATTTTGGTCGACGATGAAGCAACGGTTTTGGCCAAAGGCCAACGGCTACAGAAGCCCAAGGGAGTGACCAGCAACAGCCGCTGGATGTGGGAATATATCATTCCCGTTACCTTGTTTCATTTGCTGATCCCAGTAGCGCTGATTCCGTATTTCTTTAGCTGGTGGGGATTGCTGTGGTTGCCGATAGGCAATTACTTGTTCACGTCACTGGGAATCGGTGCCGGTTACCACCGCTTGTTGACGCACCGCGGATTCAAATGTCCCAAGTGGTTCGAATACATGCTTGCCATTCTGGGCGTGTGTAGTTTTCAGGATTCACCCGGTCGCTGGGTGCTGGTGCATCGGATGCATCACCAGCATTCGGATCACCGACCCGATCCACACACTCCCAAAGTTTCGGCGTTTTGGTCGCACGTGGGCTGGCTGTTCATCGACAACCGGGATCTCAGCACCGCCGCTGCCTACGACCGCTATGTCCGTGATTTGATGCAAGACCGTTTTTACTTGTGGCTACAGCGAAATATCAATTGGGTTTGGGTGTACGCGGCCCACGGCGTATTGATTTATGGGCTGGGGTTGCTGGTCGGTTACCTGTGGACCGGAACGCTTGCTGGAACCATTCAGGTCGGTTTGCAGTTTCTGTTGTGGGGCGTGATCATGCGGACGGTGTTTACCTGGCACGTCACTTGGGGCATCAACTCCATCACCCACATGTGGGGCTACCGCAATTACGAAACCCGCGAAAACAGCCGCAACAACTGGTTGTTCGCGCTGCTGACCAACGGCGAGGGTTGGCACAACAATCATCACGCCGATCCCCGCTCTGCTCGCCACGGTCACCGCTGGTGGGAAATCGACGTCACCTGGTGGACGCTGCGGTTGCTGGAAAAGACGGGGATTGTACGTGACTTGGTTCACCCGAATCATTCCGCGCTCGAGCGGAAAACGGTGTAGTCGCGGAGTGGCGAGTGCTGAGTAACGAGTGCTGAGTGGCGTGTGCAAACTCCAGCCCACTCGTCATTCTGCACTTCTTGCTCGGCAATCTTCATTCCAATCGGTCATCCCGCGAGGGACGAACGCAGAACAGGGAATGGCGATTTCAGAAGGACCGGGGCAGACTGTGTTTTGAACAGAAGTTCGCAGAGAGCACAAAGGGAATTCCGCTGTATTGCCTTTTTGTGTCGGCCCAAGAAAAAAAAACGCGACGAAGTCCCCTCTGGCATCTTGCCATCCTCGTCG
>JBFILF010000396.1:0-5306 GCA_041599835.1 Pirellulaceae bacterium | reverse complement strand
CGCCTATTGGACGCTGTACGAATGTTTGCTGACGTCGTGCAAGTTAATTGCACCTTTCACCCCGTTTATTGCTGAAGCCATGTGGCAAAATCTGGCCGGCGTGTTTGGCGGGCGGGCAGCGGAAAGCGTGCACTTGTGCGATTTTCCCACCGGCGACGCATCGTTGGTGGATGAAACGTTATCGGAGCAAATGGAACTGGGTCGGCTGATCGTGTCGCTGGGATTGCAGGCCCGCGCCAGCGGGTCGCTCAAAGTACGCCAGCCACTGTCCAAAGTCGAAGTGATCCTTGCGGACCAGACTCACCAGGCGTGGTTGGAATCACATCGCGATGTGGTGGCCGAAGAGCTGAACGTTAAGGAAGTTGAGTTCACCGACGAACCGGACAAATACATCGAGCATCGATTGCAACCCAACTGGAGGCTGTTGGGACCGAAACTTGGCAAGCTGATGCCGAAGTTCAAGCAATGGCTCGACCAGCAAAGCGGTGCCGATTTGCTGGCAAACTTGCGAGACAATGGGTTGGTGGACGTCACGATTGACAATCAGCTGGTCCAGGTGACGCCCGATGAACTTGTAATCAACATATCGGCCAAACCCGGCTGGACGGCGGCGAATGATCGTGGAGTGGTCGTCGTGTTGGCAACCGAATTGACTGCGGAATTGGTGCGCGAAGGCATGGCCCGCGACGTGGTCCGATTGGTACAGGATCGCCGCAAAGAGATGGACCTGCAGTTCACCGATCGAATCAATGTCGGATTGGTTACGGATTCAGATGAACTCCGCCAAGCCATCGAAGAAAACTCCGATTACATTCGGGCCGAAACCTTGGCGGTTAGTTTGGATCACGATGCGATCGAGGCTGCCGAAGCCGTTGACCGCGAAGTCGCCGACAACCAACTGACCATTTATATTGTGGTGGCCGAAAGCTCGCCGACCGCCTAGGAGTTATACCTGCATTGCCTGAGTTTCGAATCGCCGTGTTGATTTCCGGTGGCGGGACGACACTTCGAAACTTGATCGAAGTCTGCAGCCGCAACGATGGCGAATTAAAAGTTGACCTCGCATTGGTGATTTCAAGCAATCCCCAAGCCAAGGGTTTGCAGTACGCCCGCGAAGCTGGAATTCCTTTTGAAATTGTGGATTACCGGCAGTATCGGACTCCCGATTCAATCAGTGCCAAGATTTTTGAGCTGTGCCGACAACACAAGATCAGTTTGGTGGTGCTGGGAGGCTTTCTGCGCAGGCTGGCGATTCCCAGGGATTTTCGAAACAGGGTCATTAACATCCACCCAAGCCTGATTCCCGCTTATTGCGGTAAGGGCCTGTATGGTATTCGCGTGCATCGCGCGGTGATTGAAAACGGGGCGAAGGTCACTGGATGCACGGTGCACTTCGTCGATGACCAGTATGATCATGGACCGATCATTGCCCAACAAAGCGTCCGCGTTTTTCCAGATGATACGCCGGAAACGCTGGCCGAAAGGGTCTTTGAACGGGAATGCGAACTTTATCCTCGGATCATCAATGCCATTGCCATGGGCCGCGTCGATGTCATCGGCGATGAGGTCATCGTGCACCGAGGTGACTAGGCATCAATCGTTATCGTCCGACTGAGTCGTGAATCTGACTCTGACAAATTCCGAGTAACCGTCGATCTGGGCAATTCCGTTTTCAATTTCCGATTTACGGAGTTCCTTTAACTCGGAATTTCGCTTGTCGTAGCTTTCCGAAAATTTGTATTTCGGTTGTTTGTAGCAGCGGACGACGAAGTTTTCTTCGGCAACTTCGCCGCCCTTTTTGTCGACAGCCTGGAACACTTCGTCCTTCAACTCGTCCAGCTCGCGTTCCAGTTCGCCAATCCGCTGTTTGATCTCGATATATCGTTGCACGGATTTGATTGCCATGATCACCCTTTGATTCGTGAGTCAGCTGTTGCCGAATTCGCGCAGAATCCGGTGTTTCATGTTGGCGGTCCGAAGTCTCGGCGACTTCGGCTACCTGCCCCCAAACATCAGTCTTAAGTTCAATCGTGTATACATTACATTGATCTCAATCGCATTGCACGAACGCGTTCGAGGATCAGGGATAATGGAAATTCAATTCAAAATCAACGAGCCGCTGATGCTCGACGACATTATTACGGTTTATCGGAATTCGGGGATTCGCCGCCCGTTCGACGATCCGCCGCGAATGGCAAGGATGTTTGACAACTCGAATCTGGTGATTTCCGCCTGGGAGGGAACGCGGCTGGTGGGAATTTCCCGCTGCCTGGTCGATTATGGCTGGGTCTGTTACTTGTCCGATCTGCTGGTCGATCGCGAATATCAACACTCGGGCATCGGCCGGGAACTGATCCAACGGACGCGGCAAAAAATCGGGCCGGCCTGTCAGTTGTTGTTGCTGTCCGCCCCTGGCGCCATGGAGTACTATCCGAAAGTCGGCTTTGTCGAAGTGGCTAATGCCTTCAAAATCGATCGCGATCTTTGAAGCACGAGCTTTTGCTGATCCCGCGCTCATGCTTTTGAAAGGCCGCGCCGATCGCAGCGCGAAGCTTAATCAAACGAGGATACGCCGGTTTGCCATGACTAGCTCGCGCGTCGCGTAACGATTTGGCTTGAAAACGCACATTTCGATCACCGCCTGCCGTGCTAGCGGTGTCGACCGGCGACTTGCCCTTCTCGCCACCACCCGCATTCGCTAAAGTCCGCCCGCCGATTGAACTTACGCATTTATAAACCGCGCTGACGAGTCGCTGCACGTGCTCTGGCGATTGACCTTCTTGATCACCGTCTGCCTGTACTGCGCTGGCTGTTCGCGCGCCTTTTACCGGCACCAGTCCGACGCCCAAGTCGCCGAAATCCTTGACGAAAAAATTCAGGACCCACGGTGGTGGTTGCCCCGAACCAGCATCAAACCGGATTACCGCAGCCGATTCTACAACTCCGAAGACCCAGACTGTCCGCCACTAACTCCGGACGACCCGGCTGCCGATTTCATTCTCCAGCATCCCAGTGGATTTGCGGGGGCCAAACTGTGGCGTCGTTTGCCGCAATCCGGCCAGTTTGAAAATCCGCAATGGCCCGATTATCTGTCACAGTTTTCACCACAAGCTTCGGATGTCGATCGGGCCCTGCCAAACTTGACAATGGCCCAGGCGGTCGAATTGTCATTAATCCATAGCCGCGAATATCAAGGGCAACTCGAAAATCTTTATTTGGCTGCATTGGCTTTGACGTTCGAGCGTTATCGGTTTCAGGTGCGGCCATTTGTTTTCGCCGGAGATCCCGATGAAGCCAACTCGGGCATCTTTTACCAGCACCAGCCGGACGATCAGTCCATATTTGGAATCGGTTCGGCCACGCTGGGATTTACTCGCCTGTTTCCTTCGGGCGCACAACTCGTCGGCGAGCTAGTCAACAACACGATTTGGCTTTTTACCGGGCCGAACGGATCTACGTCCGCCACTTCGCTGGGATTCTCGCTGATTCAACCGTTAATGCGCGGCGCGAGTCGCGAGATTGTGCTTGAAGAACTTACACAGAGCGAGCGTAATGTGCTGTACGCTGTGCGGGACTTTGCCCGTTTTCGCAAACTGTTTTTTGTCAGCACGATTACGGGTGGCCAGGTAGCCGGGCTACAGCGATTTCTTCGCGGTTTTGAGTTTCTGGCTGGCGGCGGTTCGGCGGCCAACGTGGGATATTTCCCGGTTCTGTTGCAGCTGCAGCAACTGCGAAATCGCCAATACATCGTGCGAACGCTGGAATACATTATCGATGATTTACGCGCCGCCGGCGGAGACGACCTGGACATTGCGAGTCTAAAAAGCACTTTGGCCGATACCCGCGGAGATCTGTTCCGCGATGAGCGAGTTTTTCAGGACCGACTGGATCAATATAAGGTCCAATTGGGATTGCCGCCGGACATGAACCTGACCTTGTCCGATGCCTTGCTGGAACCATTCGAATTTGTCGATCCCAGTCTATTGGATTTAGAGGATGCATTAAGGGCGTTAGGCCGGCAAGTTCGTGATTCAGAAATCGAACCGGCTCAAGTAAAAGCAAAACTATCGGCGTTGATTGATCGGGGAAAAGACGCTGGCCAAATGGTGGCCACCGACATGAACATGCTGAATCAATCGTTGCCGGAAAGGCTCAAGTTGCTGTCGGCGTACGAACGAACCCAGCTGCGGGGTATCCTTGCGGAGGAAACGGTTCGATTGGATGTGGTCCGCGAAAAAATTTCCGAGTTGTCAATCCAAATGGATGCGCTGAACCCCGCGGCGGCTGACTTGCAAGAATCACTTGCAGACGCCAATCGTCAAATGCTGGTTCTCTTGCGAGGTCTGAGCGTCACACAGACGATCGTTCGCTCTGAAATGATTCCGCTTCAACCGTTCGACGTTGACTTGAATAGCGCCGTGACGCTGGCGATGGATCTCCGCTTGGATTTGATGAATCGCCGCGCCCAGGTTGTCGATGCCAGACGCAATTTGGAGTTCGTTGCGGACAGGCTTGAAGAGGAAGTTAATCTGGTTGGCGAGGCAGAGCTGCGTACTCGGCCACTGGGACTGAATGACAATCCGTTTGATTTCCGGGCAAAGGACAGCCAATTTGCGGTGGGAGTGCAATTTGATACGCCGCTTGACCGACGCGCCGAACGAAACGATTTTCGAGCTGCACAAATTGCTTTGGATCAAGCCCGGCGGGGATATTACGGAAGCGAAGACAATATCAAACTGAGTGTGCGTCAATCCGTCCGCACGCTGGAGCAACTGGCGAACACCCTTGTGCAGCGTGTTCGCCGCGTGCAGTTTTCGGCGCGCGAACTGGACCTGGCCGAAAAAACCACCGATCCGTCGCGACGGGGACTGAGTATCAATAACGCCCTGCGAACCTTGAACCGAGCCCAAGATGAATTGATCGAAGTCTGGCTGGACTACGAAACGACGCGGTTAAATCTGTACCGCGACATGGGCACCATGGAAATCGACGAACGCGGATTCTGGAACGATGAATTCTATCAATCGTTGGCCAATGCAGAAAACGATGAAGATGAGTAATGGGCGGAAGTAACGAGCGCCAGCCGCGAAGCGGCGTCATTCAATAGCCCCGACCGTGAAGTCGGGGTGCGCTGTCCCGATCAGGGACCGAGGCCCGAAGGGGCCGGTACACATACGTGGCGGCCGGCCGATGCAACCACCACCATGGCGCCTTGCGCAGACGGCCGATGCGGTGTGGTTGATTATTCTGTCGCCCTTTCAGGGCTTTTTTGTGTTTTTGGTCCAATGACCCCGACCTGACGGTCG
>JBFILF010000395.1:0-5318 GCA_041599835.1 Pirellulaceae bacterium | reverse complement strand
GGCCAATTCATTCAGCGTCAATCCGACGGCCGGCACCGAGCCGATCATCGGTAATTGAATCGTGCCATCGGGTGAGACCCGCGATCGTTGCGACTGGCCGCCGGCGCCGGATCGTGCGTCGACGGCGTCGCGCAAATCTTCCAAACGCGTGTCCGTCTTGATGCCTTGCACGACAATAGCCGGATCGGCTTGAAAAAACTTGGCGTATCGTTCGTTCAGTTCATCCTGCAGTTCCTCAATGGTCTTTCGTGCGGCGATGACGCGACCGATCAGCCGCAGCGAAATGGAACCATCAGACAATATTGCGACTTGATCCTGGTTCAAATTCTCGTCGGTGGTCGACGACACGGCAATCTGGTCGCCGACTTCCAGCCGGTAAGGCTCAAACATCTGTTCGCGCGTCAATTGAAAGACGAATTCAATTTCGTCGTTGACGCGTGCCCGATATTCCGCAACGTGGGGTGTGCGGTGGGGTCCGACATACTCGCCGTAAGCAAACGCCTCCCACGGAATCAGTTGTTCGTCTCTCCACCGCGGCTCGCGGCCCAGGCGCGAAAACTGAAATTCACCCACACCCTTGATCCATTTGACGTTGCCCGCCGAACCGCAGTAGCCCGCGCAAACCGGACCGCAAACCGCGGCGCAATCAGATGCGCCAACCGCGGTAATGGGTGCCGTTTCCGTATCCTCGGCAGGCGGCGGTGGCACTGCATCCTGCGCATTGATTTGTGGCAGGCACCACGACACCGTTATGACCATGGAAAACAAAATGGAAAAATGGCAACGAGTCATATCGATACCTGTGGGTTCGGGTTGATACCTGGTACTGTTGCGTGGTGAAGTCAAATGGGTCGTGAGCTAGAACAGCTGTTTCAGCGTGTTGATGAATCGGTTGGTTTTTGTTTCCCCGTCATCAGCCTGAGCTGTCCGCGGCGAGGATGTGCCGGACAGTTCAACGTTTTCCGGGCCGGCATCAAATTCTTGTGCTGAGACCTCGCGAACCGAATCGTCGCTGGCCGTGCGGCGGGCGTTTGCCATCAACGACCTTAATTCTTTTTGGGCCAATCCGGACAAGGATTGTTCACCCAGAATCTGGTGCACCTTGGCCAGGTTTTGCCAGGCTTCCCGGGTTTGCGAGATGCGGAGGCTGTCGATGAATAATCGCTTGGCTTGCTGCCACCGTCCATTGCGTGCCATCAGTACGCCTAGCTCGTTGGCACTGCGGTAATTGGTCGGATCGACCTGCAGGGATGCTTGAAACATCACCATGGCTTTGGCGCGATCGCCTTGCCGGCCCGACGGATCGATGGCTGCCGTTTGATTTAACAATTGCCCAAGCGCGTGAAGCGATTCGGAGGCCACAGCCGATCGGCCACAAGCGTCGCTGAATTGTTTGACGGCGAAGTCACCGTAGGCTTGCATGGCCTGTATTGGCGTGATGCCGTCGATTTGATTTGCATCAAGGACTTGGCTGGCGTGCGTTGCCAAGATCGGCTGCAGGTCCAGCATCAACTGACTGGTCGTTTCCGCATTCACAAAGTCGTCTGATTCTCGCAACGCGGTCAGTGCGGCGGCCAACTGGCGGGTGTGTTGCCTTGTACCGACGTGCACGTCTCGTGATTCCGTGATCAATCGCAGCGCTTGCAGGAATTCCTGTCGGGCCGCGAAGTTGGCTCCGCGCCGGGCTAGTGAAATCCCATAGCTGATATGTTCCCTTGCTCGTTGGCTGACCACTGCCGGCACGTCGGGCAGGCCGCGTTGAGTGTGGGTCGCGCTGGCCACCGATTTGTTCACCGCCATCGCGGCCGGTTTCGAAGGTTCGCCAGCCTGTTTCTTGTTCGTTTCAGCGCCTGGTTTGGCGGTGTCACGTAACTCCGCAAGTAACGGGGGATCCGGAGGTTCGGCTAACTTGTCAGCAGGTTGTTTCTCGTCTTCCAACACAGCCAGATTGGGGACCGGTGGCATCGCCGGCGGGGTGAATTCGGACGTCAAATCGACAACCGACGACGAATCTAGCTGAGCGGTGGCGCTGTCGGATGAGGTTGCGGCAGCATCTTGGGTCCTGGCCGGCGAATTGTCTGCCGTGGCCGGTTTGCTCGCAATCGGACCGGCCACCTGCGGCTGTGATGACGTCTGGGTTTCCGGCAGCGAAATCACTCGATTCTTGGCCGAATTGTCTTTCGCGCGATCGGGGTTAAAGAAGGGGTTTTTGGTTCTGTTGTGGTTTGAGTTTGCCAGCAGGTTTTCACGCTTGTCAGTCGCCGCGCGATGTGGCGCTTGTTTCGTCGCGGGCTGTGGGGCATTCGGCCCGATATTCGGCAACGTTTCCGCAACGGAGGGCAGCGAGGCCACCTTTGGTTTTTTGTCGGCAGGCGGTGAGACTGCGTCGGTAATTGCCGCCTTCCGGGTATTTGCCGGTTCCGGATGCCTGGCCGATTGTTCGATTTCGACATCCGGCAGCGGATGGACGTTTTCCCAGGAACCGACTCGGGCGTTGTCCGACGTCAACGATTGTTGCGCAAACAATGCGGCCAAAGCAGCAACAACGATGACCATCACAGTTTTCGGGCGTGCAACCATCACGCATCCAGCTCCCGAGTGTGGGTGATTGGCGCGAACTGCCTGCGCGTCACGCCTGTTATTCCGAATATGACAGAAATGAGTATCGGCCGAATTGAACCGCTGTTAGCGGGAAAGTGGGTTATCTGAGCCGCGGCACTCGGCGGACCGCCCGACTAATCGATACAAACGGAACAACCCGAATCACCCGTCAAAACTCGAGTTTGACTGACGATTATGAGCGGCAAGTCTCGCGCAGCCCTCAAAGTTTACCCCAACGGAAAAGTGGCGAGGATTTTCGCTGCCTCGGGAACCATGGCACCGAATCCAGCTGGAACGAGGCGAATGCTGGTCAAGCAAGGTCAATGGGCAGCAATCGTTAACCGAACCGCCAGCGGGATTCGACGGATAGACTCCCGCTGACGAGCTTCCAGCTTGGCTTATTCCGCCGCGGTCGAAACCGGTTCGTTTTCTGCTTCAGTTTCAACTTGTGTCGGGACGGCGGGGGGCACCGGTTCCTGGCCGGCAATCATCCGGTCGAGTACGACGGCGATCCGCTGGAAAAGATTATCGCCCGGGTTTGAAGTCGATACAGGCACGTGGGCTGTCAAGGCAATTGGGCCGGCGTACTGGTTGTCCTGCAGCCAGGCCAGCGATTCCCGCCACAGCGAATCGGGGTGGGTTCCGGGCACCAGCCGCTGAGCGGGGTCGACCGATTTGGCGTCATAATTTTCTGGTGGATCCGCGAAACGAAATTCGGTGATCTTGTTGACGTCCAGCGATTTCAGCTCCGCCTTGTCAAACTGGCCCACCTGCCAGTGCCAGGTATCGAACACGCATCCGAGGTTGTCGTGGTCAATCGTTTTGACCAGAGCCAGCAGTTCTTCGGCCTTGTGAATGAACTGCATTCCCTCGCCTTTGGCGACGGCGTTCAGTTTCAATCCGCACCGCGTTCCGACGTCGGCCATGCGGTCGGCAATCTCCGAGATGCGGGCGCGATGCTTTTCAAAATTTTCGTGGTAGGTCAGCGATTCGTGTTCGGGCGAAATGTTGATATAGCAGTGTTTGGCCTCGATCGATTTAGCCAGTTCGCACACCAGTTCCAGCCGCTGTTTTTGATTGGCAAACTCATCGTCGTTGGCGCCCAAATCGCAGGGCAACCCAAACGTGCCCACCTCGACACTGGCGCTATTAACGAATTGGGTGGCGAACGTGTGGCCCATGGATTCGGCCCGGCCGGCCATGTCCGCCATATCGATTTCGATGCCTTTAAATCCATAGGTTAGAGCAAGTTCGATCAATTCATTTTGGCGCATGGAGACGCCGAGGCCGTCGGTACAGAGATTTTTGTACATGTTAATTTCCTTTGTATTCGTTCCGCCTAATAGCATGCATGATCGACAGGCGGGCGAAGATGTCCGGGGCCACCGGCCATGACCTGCGAAGGGGTTCGCGTCGGTTCGTGGGCATGCCGGGATGAGGGGCCGTCGGGGGTGCCTGCGATCGTGAAGGACTCAGTCGCAAACAGCCAATTATGCAAAAATCGCTTGAATTTCCTAGGGGCAGCGTGGGACGACGTGTCGGGGGTTGATGGAGGTTTATTTGTCCAAATGGAAAGCGGGGCCACCGGCTGGGTGCTCGACCCGTTTTTTTGCGGCGGAAAAACCTACTAATTGGCCTTTGGCGTTTTCACGGCGTAAGATGAAGAAGCCTTGCGCGCAGCAAGCTGGCGGCGGGTTTTTACCAACTTTGCTTTCAGCTGACTGCCTCGTGCCACCTGGAATTCGGGGGCGAATTGGATTCGACCGGATGGTGGAAGCGCTGGTGGCGTGTCGTGGTTGGTCAGCGGGCCACGTTAAAAGCTGACTGAAACTTTATTTGCCAACGATAACTTGGCTTTGGCTGCCTAATTAAGCGGTAGCCCGGGTTGATGGTTTTTTCCGGAGAGACCTGAAAGCCCGTCGTCAATTCCGGATCGTCCCGAGTCATGTCGAGCACGCTTGGGCCTAAAACTGGTTCTTGGCTAGTCTGATTTGCAGGAGGTCATCATTCGGCAGATTGGGCGAAGCTTAAACAGATGACTACACACGTAGAGGCCATCGTGGAAACATCGCGGGACGCGGGTTCGATCCCCGCCGCCTCCACTCACGCCGGAGTCACAACCCGGCTCAAAGCCAAACAGGCTCGTCAGTTGATTCTGGCGAGCTTTTTTTTTTGAACAAAGTATCGCGGGATTATCGCGCACCTACCAATTGCCGCCACCCTCAATCGCGGCACTCACTTGACCCAGATCTGAACGACGAAAAAGGCTCAACTGGGCCAAAAGGCTCAGAACCGCAGCACTCACCCAAATGAGTGCCGTGAATTAAATGCCGTAAAATCAGCGGTTACTGAGAACCGGGTTTTTGCCAGTTTGGCGTTAATTGCCAGTAGGCGTAACCATGACAACCCCGACTCCCGCGAGTGCCGGCAAAAAGGCAGTGCTTGCAGGGTATCCAAGTTGGTCGCCACGGCAATGTCTTCTCTGCGCTGGCGTGGGTGTCGAGGATCGTTTGCATGATGGATGTGCGGATGTCGGCTTGACTCGGCATGTTGTTCTCCTTCGGCGTTAATGACGAAGGCCAAGATGGTAGCTCCGCTCGGCCTTTGCGTTGAAACGATCAATCCCGAGAATGAATGAAATGACTATCAGGCCTTTTGTATCGGCGAGCTTCTGTGTCCGGGCGTGTAATCAAAGGAGGCGATTTAGAAGTGACTTG
>JBFILF010000394.1:0-5331 GCA_041599835.1 Pirellulaceae bacterium | reverse complement strand
GCGTTCACTGTCGCATCGATGTGAAACGCCGCTGTGACGATACCAACGAATCGCTAATCGGCCGGGACACGACAAACGAATCCTGGTCATCCATCCGCGATGTGAATTCCGCGCGGCCTGGAACCGTTTCCAATTGGTAGGAGGCCGCGGCTGGGATGAGGTCCCGTTGCCCGCCGACGGACATTTCCCGCTGCAGGATCTTCAGCAACGCTTGTAAAAACGCAATGGCCATCGGACCTACCAGAATCCCAATCGGCCCTAGTGCTGCGACGCCACCTAGCACGCTCAACAGAGCCCATAACGGGTGCAGGTTTGATTGCCCGTGCAACACCAGTGGTTTGATCACGTTGTCGGCCATCGAAATGATGGAAAACCCATAAACGGCCAGCACAATGGCCGCCACAACTCGACCTTCAAAGGCATACAGGTAAATGCAAGCCGGCACCCAGACAGCCGCCGCGCCCACAAACGGAATCAACGCCAGCATGGTGGTCAACAACATCAACAGAAACACGGATTGCAGGCCGGCAACATAAAACCCGATGCCCGCCAGCAGTCCTTGAGCAATCGCTGACAGCAAGGTCGCCAGCACCACCGCGCGGCTGATCGAGTCGAATTCCTGAATCAGTTTGT
Organism: Pirellulaceae bacterium; assembly: GCA_041599835.1. GTDB lineage: Bacteria > Planctomycetota > Planctomycetia > Pirellulales > Pirellulaceae > CAJQPP01. The sequence goes on along the minus strand of JBFILF010000394.1, from coordinate 4,698 downwards.
CTTCGTGTTCGTCGTCCAGCGGCGACAAGCCTTTAAACGCCCGCAACATGGCTGGTCCGTCGAGCAGGAAAAAGTACAAGGCAATTACCATGATGGCGATGCCAAACAGGGTCCTGCCCACGTAGGCCGTTGTCGCGCCGCCAAAGGTCAATAAATTCGTGCGGAGAAAATCGATTAGCCCCGCCAGGTAATTGTCCAGTTCCTCTTGGTTGGGATTGGCCATCTCTTTCAGCCAGGCCCAGGTGCTCCCGCCCAGGTAATCGCGTTTGAAATTGGCATAGTTGGCCATCACCGAGCGGATCTGGGAAGAGTACTGATAAACGGCGTCGCGAACCGCTTCATCGTCGTCGACATCCACGCTTTTGAGTCGACTTTCTATTTCGACGACGCCCGCGGCAAACGACAACCAATGTCCGGCCCAAGCCGCTGCCCGCGCATCGGATGGCGGAATCGGTTGGGACGAGCCCGGCCATGTCAACTGCAACGCGTCAGCCAGCCGTTTACCGGCGCGGTGGAGTTCATCCGTTTCATCCAGCATTTGAGACAACCGGCTGAGCGGGGCCTCGCGCTGGCTGCCTTGCACGCGCAATGGCTGCTTTACCGATTGAATCACGTCATCCATGTCCGCGAACTGTTCGGCGGCCGGCAGGTCCAGGTTGAGCTGGCTGCGAAGTTGGGTGAACTTCTGGCCGATGGAGGCTTGATCGATTTTGCGCACCATCGCGCGACTTTCCGCTGCGGCAAACACGATCAACAACAGCAACGGCAGCAGGACGATCAACATGATGATCAAGGTCGTCAGCAGCGCCGCCAGTTTCTGTCGTCCTTGAATTTTTTCTAATGTCCAGCGGTGCACCGGTTTGAATATCACCACCAACAGGGCGGCCAGGAACAGGGGCAACAGAAATCCGGCCATGACCCTGTAAAACACAAAGCCCAACAGCAAGATGACTGCGATCAGCACACCGAAAGATACGTAACGATACACGGCAACCCCGTCGACTACTGAATTTCAAGCGCGATGAATGGCCTGCCCACTTCGATTCGTCGAATCGTGCATTATGTTGCCGGGATGGTCGCGCGAACAGCAATTCTCGTCGAATTGGCGGAGTTTTTGTGCGACGGGCGTCATCACCACATGTCGCCATCGGCTACCGGAATCGACTATTGGCTCGATTCGGGAACGACTTTCAATTCGATCCGCTGGCCCTTGCGCATCACCACGATCGGCGTCGGATCACCGACTTTGAGCGCGCTAATGGCAAAGCTGTAATCGTAGATGTTTTCGACTTTTTTGCCGGCCAGTTCCACCACGATGTCACCGGCTAGCAACCCCGCTTTATCGGCAGGCGAGTCCTTGCGAACCGATTTCAGTTTGACGCCGGCGACTTCTTCGGCGTAGTCGGGACTGGTGCCCAGCGACGCCCGCATGCTGACGCGCATGTTTTGATTGGCGGCACTTTGATGTTGTTTGTATTCGGGAATCTCGTCGGATTGTGCCAGCGAGCGCGTGATCAAACCCATGAGCTTGGCGATTTTCGCCGCCATCTCGTAATTGAGTTTTTCGGGCGTGTCGCGCGGAGTGTGATAATCCTGGTGCGAACCGGTAAAGGCCGACAAGATCGGAACTCCAGCCTGATAAAACTCCGTGGCGTCGGTCGGCAGGTTGGTGTCCTGGTTGGGTTGGATAGGAATCCCGGTGGCCAGGTTCCGCCGCTCGATTTCCCCCGTCCAATAGTCGGACGAACCGAGTCCCTGCAGCACCAGCTTTTTGTCGAACCGGCCCACCATGTCCATATTCAGGTAAGCGACGAAACTCGGATACAACGTCGGTTTATCGTCGGATTGGCTGGCCGGGCTCAAGCCACCGCCAGCGGTCGGATTGAGCTGTTTCAGATGATGTTTAACGTAATGCCGCGAACCGTGCAGACCCAGTTCCTCCCCGGACCAGGCCGCCACCAGCACGTCGCGCTGCGCGTCCAGCTTGCCTTGGCGTTTTTGGTCCGACAGATACTGTGCCACTTCCAGCATGGCGGCCACACCTGACGCGTTGTCGTCGGCCCCGCGGTGAATTTGCTGTTTCTCTTCGTCGTCGCGAGCCAGTGTTCCAGCGGCCCCGCGACCGAGGTGATCGATGTGGGCGCCCACCATCACCGCTTGCCCGGCCGGTTCGTCGGACATTTGCAGTCGGCCAATGACGTTGCGGCCGTTGCCATATTTCTGCTCGACTTCGATCTGGGCCTCAATGGTCACCTCCGCGGGAAATTCGAATCCGAGTTTCGGTTCGCCGTTATCCAGCTGGTTTTGCCAGTAAGACAATTGCTGCTCGGCCGTGGCCATCAGTCGGCTGGCCAGTTCGTCGCTGATACTGATGACCGGAATCGACATCGCCTCCAGAGCCGAGTCGCCAGTCAGCGGAATCAGTTGTTGTTTCACTTTGGAATTGGGCCCACTGACAATGATCATCCCGCGACCGCCGCGCTCGCGAATCTGGGCGGCCTTCATGCGAAGTTGACTGTAAAACTGTCTGGCCTGACGCCACTCGGGAGAAACGTCTTCGGGCATGAATCGGAACACCACTACCCATTTGTCAGTGACATCGAGGTGTACGAACGAATCGTAAGCGGCGAATTCCTCAGCCTTGGGCGCATCCATCCCATAGCCGGCGAACACAACCGGTCCGGCAAACCGTCCCACGCCGCTGTATGACAGCGGCCGCCAATCGACGTTTAGTTCGGCTTTTTCGCCGTTCACAACCAGTTCGTTATTGGTTCCCAGTTCGGCGCCGCTGGGAAATACAAATTCCTGGAACCACGACGTGCGACCCGTCGACGGATCGACATCGCCAGCCGGCGCAAATCCCAAGCTGTCCAAATAGGCGGCCACGTAAGCCGTTGCCATCCGTTCACCGCGACTGCCAGTGAGTCGACCACCCAGATCCTCACGGCATAAATAGTCGACGTGTCTCAGTACATCTTGGGGTTCGAATCCGGCGGCCGTGTCAGCTACCGATTCTTTGGCCCGCATTGTCGCGTCACCGACGTCGTCCGCCTCGGCGATTCCCAGCGCCGCCAGCGCCGCTTCGTGGTTCCAATCAGCGCGGTGAATTTGCGGCTTTTTGTCGGTGCGGCTACAGGTCCATGAAAACGTTTTGCCGTCCGGCGAAAACGTGGGGAATCCATCGAAACCGGCAGCACCGCTTTCGGTATAGGTGATCCGTACCGGCTCGCTGCGCCGGTCGACTGGAATCATGTAGATCTCGAAATTTCCGTACCCTTCCAGATTCGACATGAACAACAGGTACTGGCCAGACGGGTGGTAATACGGGGCAAACGAAGTGGCGGACAACTGGGTCAGCTGGCGCGGGTCCGATCCGTCGATGTTCATCGTCCAGATTTCGCCGCTGGACATATCCGGTGCAAAGCGCCGCCAGCAAATCCGCTGGCCGTCGGGTGAAAAGAAGGGCCCCCCGTCGTAGCCCGGTGCTTTGGTCAATCGGCGCACATCAGTGCCGTCGGCATTCATGATGTAGATATCCATCGCCGACGCCTGATGAAACTCAAATTGCCGCTGTTCGGCGTCCGACAGTTCGCCCGGCTGGTAGGCGCGACGGTTCGATGCGAAAGCGACCAGTGAGCCGTCTGGCGAGTACGATCCTTCGGCGTCGTAACCAACGGCCTTAGTCAATTGCGTGTAACGATCATGGGCCGGTTCGTAGCTGTACAGCTCGTAATGCTCGTCGTAATCCCAGTTGTAACGACCTTCCTGGCCCGACTCACGTTCCGCAATCTTGGCCCGCTGTTTTTCCACTGCCTGCGGGTCGTCATGGGTGGAAGCGAATAAAATTCTTTCGCCATCTGGGTGAATCCACGCGCAGGTCGTTTTGCCGTGTCCCGGTGAAATCAGAGTAATCTCGGCATCTTCAAAATCCATCAAGTAGATTTGATAGAACGGATTCTCCGGGTCGCGCTCGCTCTGAAACACCATCTGTGTGCCATCGGCGCTGAAATAACCTTCGCCTGAGCGCAAACAAGTTGGGCTGGTCAGCGTCAGCGGAACCACGTTGGAAATGAATCGGGATTCGCCATTGTCCGCAGCCGATGGCGCGGACGTCTGGGCAAACGTTCCAGGGAGTAATGACGCCGCGCAGAAAAACACAGCTGCGCAGCCCGCAAAGATTCTAGATGACATATTGAGGTTTCTGTTTTTGGATAGCGAGAAGGGGAAGTTTCTGTCGTTCGCTGCTATTTTCGCCAAAAAAACTGGTATTTCCAGGTCAAATCGAATGGTGGCGTCGGTTGTCGGCGGCAATGGCCCGTTTGCAGCAACGGCGGCCGGAGCCGATTGCGTCCAACCTCGGCCGGCCGCCCGATCGCGGCAGTGATGGAGTTCGTCACCATTGACTTTCGCCTATAATTAACCGGCCCCAAGACAACGGTTGGCGGATCGCGAATTCGCTCATTTTGCCGGCGTTTGCCAGTTAAATCTGACTTTGACTGCCGGTATGGGGTGGATAGACTGTTGGTTCGACGCTGGCCACTGCCGCCGTCCGATTGGATGAGTGCACGCATTTGTGCTGTCGCACTGCTAAGAGAGAACATTGTGAAACACGAAACGTTCGATTGTTTGGTGATGGGAGCCGGTCCCGGCGGCTGTGCGACCGCCGCCCTGGTGGCGCAGCGGGGCTGGAAGACCGCG
>JBFILF010000393.1:0-5337 GCA_041599835.1 Pirellulaceae bacterium | reverse complement strand
GCCAGCACACCCAATTCGTTGAGTCGCCGCAGGGCGCCTAAATGAAACAATGTGGCCCGCAATCCACCACCCGACAGACAAAGGGCAATTTTCATGCATGATCTCCAGCAAGCTCTCTTTTGTTTCAGTCAATGCCCCTGCCACGATGGCGATTCGCCGATTCCGCGCCGCACGATAGAGCAAGCTGTCAATGACATGCCTCCCTGTCAGCTTCCACATTGTACGGCAAATTGTCGGCAAGCTGCAGTTTTGCCGGACGGAGGTGGGGAAAGGTCCAGTTGGGATGGAATAGGGGAACGGATGCTGTTCAGGGAATATCCAAATTCATTATGTGCCGGCGCGAAATGACGGGTCTTGTGCAAAAACTGCCCAATCTAACGCTGCACAAAAACGGAAATTTGGATCTAATTTAACCAGCCAGTCAGGGACGGCAGACGTTGTCGGGAAAGCAACGGTACGGATTTCAGTTAGGGTTGTCAGATGGAGCGATTGGTGGGCGGAAAATTCAACAACCGGCGGTTTCTGGCAATCGTGGTGATCGGAGCGTTAGGGGTTGGAATCAGTTGTTTTCTCTATTCCATTTTACTGCGGGACGAGCGCAAGCTGCTTGTCGAAGAGTTCCAGCATCGGTCGGCTGAGCGCATCATTGGCATCACGAGCGAATTTGAGTCGGGGATCGCGCTGGTCAGGTCCGTCGCGGCCCACGTCAAAACGATTTCTGGGATGAACCGACAGGATTTTGAAGCGTTTACAAATCATTTGTTTATGTCGGGGACCAAGATTCAGGCATTGAGCTGGAACGCGCGGGTCGCGGCCGAAGAATTAGGCGATTTTATCCGCCAAGCCCGAGAACTGGATGAGACGTTTCGGGTGACACAGATGGATCGGCTGGGCCAGGTCGTTGAAGTCTCGCCGGCAGACGCGATGGCGAGTGGAAACGATTTGATCGTCGTCGACGTTATCGAACCTTTGGATGCCAACCGGTCGGCCGTTGGATTCGACATCTCGTCGGAACCTACGCGCCGTGAGGCGCTGTTACGTGCGCGGGACACCGGGCAACTGACGGCAACAGGCAAGATCCGATTGGTCCAAGAAGCCGGGGAGCAATGCGGCATACTCGTTTTTGGCCCGATTTATAAGCGGGGCGTTGCGTTAAATTCCATTGCCCAACGTCAAAAACACTTCAAGGGCGTTGTGGTGGGCGTCTATCGGATTGGCGATACGGTAGACGTTGCCATGAGCAAGCTTAAGGCGACAGGTATTGACGTTTATGTTGTCGACGAATCGGCGACTCCCGAGCCGCAGTTGCTGCATGTTCATGCTTCACGGTTGCGACGCGACGTCGATGCGCCCGCCGAAGACTGGTTGCGGATCAAAGACCAGACGTTGTACCAGCAAAAGACAATTGACATCGGGGGACGCCAATGGAGCATCGGCTGCGTTCCCACCTCGGCCTTTCTGGACAGTTGCCATTCCTACCTGCCGTTGTTCGTTCTGATCGGTGGCCTGTTTGGCACCGCTTCGTTAATTGGGTATCTGATTAAACTTGCCCGAATGACGGATCACCTGCAGTACCATCTGCGGCGCCGCCTGGAGCTGGAACAAAAATTGAAAATGACTAAGTTCTCCATCGACAGCAGCCACATTCCGGTGTTTTGGGTCGGGCCAAATGGGCGGATTCAATACGCCAACCAGGCTGCCGCTGCAAGTTTGGGGCGTGAGTTGGCCGACGTCGTCAGTCTGCATGTTTCACAATTCGTTCCTGATTGGACCTGGGCGGAATGGTCGCGGAGATGGAAACAATTGAAGGCAACGGGATCTGCCAAATTGGAATTGATGCACCTGCGAAAAAACGGCAGGCTTTTTCCCGTCGAAGTGATGCTGAACTACGTCTCCTATGCCGAATATGAATTCGTCGTCTGCCTGGCATTGGACATCACCGCGCGGCGGCGGGCGGAACAACAGCTGGTGCAAACGCGGTTCGCTGTTGAAAGTTCATCTGAGGCCATTTTCAACATCAATCGCGAGGGTCGCTTAGTGGATGTGAACCGGGCGGCCTGTCAGCGGCTGGGCCATAGTCGACAGGAATTATTGACGATGACCGTGCCGGACATCGATCCGAATTACGATGTAGCATCCTGGTCGACTCAATGGCGCGAATTAAAACGCAAACAACGGGTAATGTTGGAATCCGTTCATCGGACCAAATGCGGGGAGGTTTTCCCCGTCGAGATTTCGGTAGCGTATTTTGAGTTTGACGGCAACGAATATGCCTGTGCTTTTGCCAGAGACATCACGCAGCGGACGCGTCAGCAAGAGCAAATACGCGAACAAGAGCAAGAACTGGCCCATATTGCACGGCTCAGTACGCTGGGCGAAATGGTGGCCGGGATTGCGCATGAAATCAATCAGCCATTGTCGGCCATGTCCAATCTGGCCGGCGCCTGTTCCCGGGCAATCGCCGAATCAGGGCACGAATTCAAATTGCCGCTGGCCGATTGGACACATCAAATCGGCGTTCAAGCCGTTCGCTGCGGCGACATCATCAGGCGACTTCGCAGTTTTGCCAGAAAAAACGAATTGGCGCGAGAGCCCGTCGACCTCAATCCTGTCGTCGACGATTCGATTGCATTGATGAACAATGACGCGCGGAACAGATCCGTCCAGATCAATTGGAAACCTTGCGGTCCCGATCCGGTGGTGACAGCGAATCGTGCACAATTGCAACAGGTGATCATCAATCTGTTACGTAACGCTTGCGAGGCCGTCAGCCAAAATGATTCACCAAGCCGTCGCGTGCTGGTTTGCTCTCAGATCTCGAACGACCGCGTTCATGTGATCGTTGAAGATAACGGGCCCGGCATTGACAGCGAAGATGTCGAGAAAGTCTTTGACGCTTTTTTCACCACCAAATCCGCCGGGATGGGGATGGGCCTGGCAATCAGCCGTTCCATTATCGAAGCTCACGGCGGTCGCCTGTGGGCAGAAACCGCAACCTCACGCGGCGCCCGATTCCAAATTGAATTGCCGAGCAGCGATCATATGTGATGCCGGCAATTCATGGTTGGCGATGACAGGACCGGGCATTTTCGCTGCGGGCGCAGATGAAGCGGACAGAATCGAGTCCGCAGAGTGCCTCCCCGGTGGAAGACTTGCTGGCCAGCTATGTCCCCACCCCAGCATCGGCTGTCTCGACAAGCTAAATGCTGGGGCGTCCAGTCAAATGATCTGCGGCGCCGTTGCCCAGCGCCGCAGGTTTTTGATGGGACCCGTCGCTACTTAACCACAAAAGGTCGTAACGCCGGGATCTTATCAAAAATCTTGGCCACAAGTTCGTCGCCGATTTTTTGTTTGATAAAGTCGATGAACATGGTGATGAACGATCCACCCTGTTCCACGGACAAGCCGGACTTCTGCAAGGCGCCCATGACCTCCATTCCCTGGCCGGCACCACCGCCAAGCATCGACGAAGCGGCCTTGGTCACGCTGCCCAGCAGGCCACCCCCTGGCTGATCTGATGATGCCGATTGTTCCATCAGCTGCTCGGCTCCCGGCAACTTGGAGGCGACCTCGGAAAATTGGTCGCCCAGACCATTTTTGATCATGCCAAGTACCTTGCCGGTCGCGTCTTTAGCCACCGATTCACCAATACCCAACTGATTGACCGCAGCATTGATAAAGTCGTCCAAGATCATTCTCCTCAAAAAAGCGAAATGTGGCGGGACATATGACGAGTAGACTGCGGATTGTAATGAATTCGTCGCCGGGCGATAACCACCGCGCACGGCGGACCGAGAAAACGCGGCGGGCAATTTGATAGCGTTGCCAATTCTGTTCTGTCGCCCGCTCGAAACCTAAGCGATTTGAAATCTATTCTCGGCCGTTTTGCATGGCCGGCGCCAAGCGACCGGCGCGGTTTTCGTCCAGCGTCAACGGCTCGGCAAACGTCAGCGTGCGATACGGGAATGGAATCTCGATCTTCGCTTCGTCAAGCGCCGATTTGATCGCCGTGATCACTTCGCCTCGACTGCGGCGGACATCCAACGGGGTGGGAGCGGTCCACCAGGCAACTTCGAAATTGATGCTGGAATCGGCAAACTCATGAGCCAACACTTGCACTTCCTGTGAATCATCCACCGTCTGGCACGACTGGACGGCCTTCAGAATCACGTCCCGCGACCGCTCGAGGTCTTCGCCGTAACCGACGCCGCATATGATTCGTACCCGTCGCCGACTGCGGTCGGTCAAAACTTCAACGTTGGACTTGAACAACTGGCCGTTGGGGACCACGACCAATTCACCGTCGGTGCGGCGAATCAACGTGTTGCGGATCGTGATCTCTTCCACCTTGCCGGAAATATCTCCGTGCTGGATAAAGTCACCGCGATCAAACGGGTAACGCCACAAAATCAAAATCCCGGCAAAAAAGTTTTCGAAAATATCCTTGAAGGCAAACCCGATGGCGACCGATCCCAGTCCCAACACGGTCAACGCTTTGGCCGGCGTCATCCCGGGAAAGACGATGACTGTCGCGATCAACAAACCGATAATCCAGGTAGTGATCGACGCCAGTTGCAGCAATAAGTCCTGCAAACTTTTCCGCAAGCGAATTTGGTTATTTAGAATCCGCCGCAGGATCATGCCGACCAGCGTCGACACGACCCAAGTGATGGCCACTACCACCAGACCGGCCAAAATAAATGGCAAGTGCATCAAAAAGCTGTGGTACAAATCGTTGAGGCTTTGACCAACCACCGTCATGGCCCCGGCAAAATCGATCCGAGAATCGACTTGCAATTGATTGCTGACGCCAATCACGTCGGTCGTCCGCGTCGCGATCGCTTCGGCCCAAGCACTGTGTTCATCGGTATCAGCCGCGCCGGAAATCGTTACAAACCCGTTTTGCGAACGCACGTTGACCTCATCAAACCATCCCGTGGCTTCTAATATTCGCTGGAGTCGTTGAGCGATCTCGGAGTCGCCGGCGACATCATCAACGGCCACCGTGTCCGGTGTGGTCGAAACCGCCGCCGGGGACTCATCATCGTTGCCCGATGATTGGCCAAACGCAAAATGTGAAAGAATTAGAAATGAAAGTGCCAATGCGGAAATCGAAATCGTTACATGTTTCATGAGATGTCGTCAAATATTGGAAAGTTGATGTTGAGTTGTGTGATGAGACGTTTCGTCCAGTAAAAGGCCAAGATCGCGGTTAATTACGGACGCAAACCGTGTGCCATCATCAAATTCCAGGCAGCTGATGGCGACTATTGCTCGGCACACGAACAAGCTGGCAGCTGAGCGACCACTGCGAGCTGAACGGCGTAACACGTTGGC
>JBFILF010000392.1:0-5339 GCA_041599835.1 Pirellulaceae bacterium | reverse complement strand
GCAAGCTCGTGGACCGCAGGGCCCCGAAATGATAATTCAAGCGGATGACGGCAGCGATAATTAGCGGCCGCCCCCAGGCGAATCGCCGACGTCGCCGAGATGATGTCAATTCGCCCGCCTCTCAAGGCCGGGTTCCGATGCCGCCTGTTCAATGCCGCGGTTTTCCAATGACGCTTACAATCCCCACAACCGCTGCAAGCAAATCAATTCGAATGGCCGGTTGATCGCGGAATCTACCGGAATTTGGTGTGCGGCGACTAGCGTAAGCTAACCTTCTGTGATTAACCCGGGAAATCCTTGTCCGGGCCGGTTGACCAAATATGCGTTCGGCCGCCAATGGTTGGGCGTCACTCGTGCACCGAGATATCTTTTATCGTCGAGCTTGTGAGAACAAAAAGATGAACCACAAATACTTCGCCATTTTGTTGGCAATCGTTTTCATGCCTGTGGCCAGTCACGCCCAGATCAGCGGATTCACGGAACCATTCCGACAGATCGAACTGGCGAGTGACGAGGCGGGTACGATCGCTGAATTAAACGTTGTCGAAGGCAGTGTCGTAGACAACGGCGAAATTCTTGCCCGGCTGGATGACCGCGTGCAACTGCTGCAAGTTGAATCGGCCCAGCATCTGGTCAATGCAACAAGCGCTTTGGATGCCGCGCGAAAGCTGTTGAAAAAGCGTCAAATGATCGCCGATCGAATCGAAGAACTGGTGTCGACCGGTCATGCCACCACCAGCGAAATGATTCGGGCCGACTTGGAACGATCGATCGCCCATGCCAAATATCTGGCTGCCGAAGAAGAAGCCGTCAGTCGCGAAATCGACCTGCGGCGCGCTAACGTCATGCTGGAACGTCGTTCGATTCGCGCGCCATTTGACGGCGTCGTTTCAAAGGTGCATCGCAAACAAGGCGAATTTCTGTCGCCGTTGCGCCCGGAAATCGTCACGCTGATTCAAATCGATACACTGCTGGCGGTGTTCAACATTCCTAGTGACATGATTAATTCGTTTGAGCGCGGTCGAGAATACACGATCAGTTTCGATAACGGCATGCAAGTCGCAGGGACCGTTCATCAGATTGGCGTGGCGACCGACGCCGAAAGCGGCACGGTGCAAATCAAGATTAAACTGGACAACTCCGACCGCCGCATCCGCAGCGGTGAACAATGTTATTTAGAGCTGTAAAGGGGCATTGCGGTCACCCTCACCATCCATGTCCAACTCTACAACGTCAGCGTCCGAGGCAGGCCACCGCGAAGGTTTCGCCAAGAGCCCATCGCCGCCGCCTGCCCATTCGGCTCACACCTGTGCTGCTTTTACGCGACAACTACAGTCCGTCACGCAAGATGCGACTGATCCGCAAAGCTTGTTTCAGGGCCTGGCCCGGATGATCAGTCAATGGCAAGGCACGGCGGCCTGGCTGTTTTCCCGAACGCCCGACGATCAGTGGACGGACGCCGTCCCCATGCTCGGCGGTGAATTGCTGGACGCCTGCGAAACGCTTCGCCACAAACTCAAACTGGCGGTTGAGTACACAAACAAAACCAGCGCGGTTGCGCAAATTGATACTCCTGAGGTGCCAGGGCAACAATTGGTGGCCGTGCCGGTAATTGTCGACCAACAAATCACACACGTGTTGGCGGCGCTTTTTCCGTCGACGTCGCGACCCGGTTTTTCAAGCCATTGGATGATGACATTCGTGGCGGGCCAGGTCGCCAGTTGGTTGATTCGGCAACGGGCCCAATCCGCCAACATACAGCTGAAAAGCCTTTCAGATTTCGTCAATTTAGGCGCGGCACTGAACCGGGCCGCCGATCAAACAGAGGCCGCCATACTGCTGGTCAACGAATTGCGAAACCTGATGGGCGCGCAGCACGCGGCACTGCTGCTGCAGGCACGCCGCGGCGGTCGCTTGCGGCTGGCTGCCCTGTCCGACGTGGAATCCATCGACCCGGAATCGGAGTCGACCAAGATCGTGATGTCGGCAGCCATGGCGGCCGGCGATTCGAACCAGGCCGTATTCTGGTCAAAATCCCAGACGAATTCTGCCGATGACAACGCGTCGCCCAATAACCTCGTGTTACACAAGTATTGTTCTCGATACAACTGCGAGGCTTGTGGGCTGCTGCCGTTGATCGGCCGGGATGACGTCGTTTTGGGCTGCCTGCTGCTCGGATTGAAACAACAGCAAGCGCAAAACGAATCGTTTCTCAAGTACCTGGAACAAATCACGAGGTTGTCGGCCGGTCAGTTGGATGTCGTGTTCAAATCGCAACGCACCATTCGGCAGGTGATTCGTGATGGTTTTTTGGCGGTGAGCCGGAAGCGGCTGGTTCGCGGAGTTGCGCTGGCATTGCTTGTCCTGTTCGGTTTGATGTTTGTTCCGATGACATACAAGGTAAAAAGCGATTGCCAACTGCAACTCGTTCAGCGACGCTTCGTGGCGGCGCCCTACGCGGGCATTCTGGAAAAGACATTTGTTGAAAATGGCGACGTCGTCAACCAAGGGCAGTTATTAGCGCGGATGGATGGGCGTCAATTACGGGTGGAAATCAGCGGGTTGGAAGCCGATTTGAAAAGTGAAAAGAAACGTCGCGACTCCGCCTTGGCGCGGGGCGTGGTGGCCGAATCACAAATCGCATCCGCGGAAATGAAGCGGCTGGAATCTGAATTACAGTTAAAGCGTGATCGCCTGAATCATCTGGAAATCCGCAGCCCCGTGGACGGCGTGGTGGTCAGCGGCGATCTGGAAAAAGCGGAAGGTGCGCCTTTGGAAATGGGGCAAAACCTGTTTGAAGTCGGGCCGCTGGACCAACTGCTCGTCGAAATCTTTATTCCGGAATCAGAAATTCAATACGTGCAACAAGGCATGACGGTTCAGCTGGAACTGAGCGCCTTTCCGTTCGAATCGTTCCGCGGTGAGATTGTGCGAATTCACCCTCGTGCCGAAATCATTGAAAACGAGAGCGTGTTCGTGGCCGAAATCCAAATCGATAACTCGACCGGGAGTCTGCGTCCGGGCATGAAAGGTCGCGCCAAGGTCTCCAGCCACCGCTATCCGCTGGGTTGGAATCTGTTTCACGGCGCATGGGAAAGAACCCGCTCTTGGTTGATCTGGTGAGGCGTATGACCGGTACACCACCCACCGCCGCTAACTTGCCTTCGGCGCCGGATGACGCCTGGCTGAAAGCCCGCCTTGCCCTGCGCGCTGAATTAACGATTGAAATCCGTAAACAAGGCGATCGATTTGTCGCCATCATCGAGGACCCGACGCGGTCCAAATTTTTTCAGGTGGGGCACGCCGAATACCATTTTATTTCCATGCTGGACGGCCGCCGCAGCGTCAGCGAAGTGATCGAGCTGGTCCAGTCCGAACGGGCCATCCAAGACTTTTCGGCGGACACCGCCCGCGCCATTTGCTTTTGGCTGGCCCACATGAATCTGCTGGCACATCAAGGGGCTGGCGCGTCACAACGGCTGACACAGGCCGCCCATGCCAAGCAAAAACAAAAATGGTTGGCGCTGCTGAATCCCATCTGTTTTCGGGTTAATCTGCTCAATCCGCAGGCTACGTTGCAACGCATCACTCCTTGGACAAAGTGGCTGCTGAGCAGCTGGATGCTGGTGGTTTGGACACTGACGGCCGTCGTGGCGATCGCCATGATTGTTGATCAGAGCGAGCGGTTTGCCGATGCCGCAGTCGGCATTCTGGCGCCCGGTCGTTGGATTTGGTTGCTTGTCATCTGGGTTGCGCTCAAGATCGTGCACGAAGCGGCGCACGGTGTGGCCTGCCAGAAATATGGCGGTGAGGTGCGGCAGGCGGGTTTGTTGATCTTGCTGTTGGCGCCGCTGGCGTTTGTCGACGTCACGTCGTCCTGGCGATTTTCCAGCCGTCGCAAGCGAATCGTCGTCTCGGCGGCGGGAATGTACGTCGAATTGCTGATCGCATTTGTGGCAGCGATCGTGTGGGCTTCGGCTTCACCCGGCATTTTGTCAGACATTTGCTACAACATCGTGGTGATGGCCGGCATTTCCACCATCCTGTTTAACGCCAATCCATTGATTCGATTCGACGGTTATTACATTTTGGCGGATGTGCTGGGCATCGCCAATCTGTACACGAAAGGGCAAAGCTGGTTTGCGGATCGGTTCCGCCACCTGGTTTTTGGCTTTCCAACCGACCCGAACATTTGCCTGGCATCCGAGTTGAAATGGGTTGCCAGTTACGGTTTGCTGGCGTTTGCTTGGCGCGTCTTTCTGTGCGCCAGTTTGTTGCTCGTTGCCTCCACCCTGCTCAACGGAGCCGGGTTGATTATGGCGTTAATCGGGGGCATCTTCTGGGTGTTGTTGCCATTGTACATGTTCGTGAAAAAAACGCGGCAGCTGGCGCAGACTCACGCCGTCGACAAACGCAGATTGACGCTTTGCGCGGCGGGCCTGGCGGCAATTGTGGCGTGTTTTTTGCTGGTTCAGGCGCCCCCCATCACGCGGGCCCCGGCCATCGTCCAATTCAAACACGAACAAATTCTGCGCGCCGCGGCCGATGGATTTGTGTCAGAAATCCTCGTGCAAAACGGTCAAAGTGTTCAGCAAGGCCAGTTGCTAGTGCAAATGGTCAATCCGGATTTGCAGCTGGAGCACGTCGCGCTGACGCAGGCTGCCGAGCGGGCGCGGATCCGGGCGCGCATTCACCGGCAACGCGGCGAACTGTCGCAACAGCAAGCCGAGTTGTTGAAATTTGAATCGATTCAAACGCAACTGGCGGAAAAACAACGGCAGCTGGAGAATCTGCAGATTCATTCGCCAATTGAAGGCGTCGTGTACCGCCGCGGCCTGGAAAACCTCATCGATAGTTTTGTCAAACAAGGCGACCCCGTTTTGACGGTCGCCCAACATGATGTCAAGGAAATCTTGGTCTCGATTGGCCAGGATCAAATAAAGTCGGTGCGGCAAAATGACACGTTGCCCGTGCGGGTGATGTTTCAGGGTACTCCGGTATTGCAGGCCAATATTGCTACGATCCGACCGCGGGCATCACTTCAGCCGATCGACGCGTCATTATGTGCGATTGCCGGAGGTCCGTTGGCCGTTCGCCCGGTTGACGACAGCTCAACCGGCCATTCCGAGGCGAGTGATTTGATCGACGATTACCGGCTGTTGGTGCCGCAATTCACGGCAAAACTCGAACTTTCCAGCGATCTGGCCGATCAATTGTGGGCTGGCCAGCGCGGAACAGCTTTTCTATCCGGCCGTGATATCTCGCTGGGAAGTTATTGTTATTTACAGTGCCGCGATTGGGTTCGCAGCAAGCTGCAGGCTGCCACTCAGCTGGCCTTC
>JBFILF010000391.1:0-5345 GCA_041599835.1 Pirellulaceae bacterium | reverse complement strand
GCTGAAGCCCTGCGCTGGTTGTGGCAGCAGACGTTTCCAGATCGGCAGCTGTCTCAAAACCCGATGTGGTGGCCGGATGAGAACGTCTTGTCGGAAGCCAATTTGACTCGATGGATGCGCGAATTGGGACTGCCCACTTATGCCGATTTGCACCGCTGGAGCGCGCAACAACGACCAGACTTTTGGCAAAGGGCCATCAGCGAAACGCAAATCGTCTTTGCGGAATCACCAAAAACTATCCTCGATGATTCGCCGGGTGCGGAGAATCCCCGATGGTTACCTGACGCCAAACTGAACATCGTTAACAGTTGTTTTAGCGCTGATAAACAGTCGGTGGCCATTATTCATCAGCAGCCCGGCGGGCCCCTTAGACGAATGACTGTTGATGAGTTGCAACAACTGACTTGCCGGGTGGCCTCCGGCCTGCAGGCGGCTGGCTATCGCCCGGGTGATGCGGTCGGCGTGGTGTTGCCGATGACGGCTGAATCCGTGGCGATTTATTTGGGAATCGTCAGCGCGGGCTGTGCGGTCGTGTCGATTGCGGACAGTTTTGCGGCACCGGAAATTGCCAAACGGCTGACGATTGCCGGCGCTCGTGCCGTTTTCACTTACGACTACATGGTCCGGGGCGGTAAATCGATTCCGCTGTACCAGCGCGTTTGCGAAGCGACCAATTTGCCGATCATTGCCTTGCCAAAAGATCAGGAAGACAGCGTTGCGCTGCGTCCCCAAGACATGGCATGGAGAAAATTTCTGTCAGAGCAAACGATATTCGATCCGGTCGTGGCCGACGCCTACGACACGATCAATGTATTGTTTTCATCAGGGACAACCGGCGATCCCAAAGCGATCCCCTGGAAACATTTAACGCCGATCAAGTGCGCGGTGGACGGGTGGGCACACCAGGACATTCATCCCGGCGATGTGTTGGCCTGGCCGACAAACCTGGGCTGGATGATGGGTCCTTGGCTAATTTTTGCATCGCTGATAAACCGCGGTACCGTTGCGCTGTACGACGACGCGCCGTTGGATGAAGGATTTGGCCGATTTGTCCAAGATGCCCGCGTCACGATGTTGGGGGTCGTGCCGACGATCGTCAAAGTCTGGCGGAAGTCCGGGTGTATGGAATCGCTGGATTGGACGGCCATCCGCTGTTTCAGTTCCACAGGCGAAGCATCGGGCGCCGAAGACATGTTCTACCTCAGCGCGCTGGCCGGGATGAAACCAGTCATTGAGTATTGCGGCGGAACGGAAATTGGTGGAGGTTACATCACATCCACCGTGGTCCAGCCGAACGTGGCGGCCGCCTTTACGACTCCCTCGGTGGGACTGGATTTTGTCCTGCTTGATGAAGCGGGGCACCCTTCCGAGGAAGGCGAGTTATTCCTGATCCCGCCCTCGATTGGCTTGTCACAGCAATTGCTGAATCGCGATCACCATGAGACCTATTACGCGGGAGTGCCGCGCGGTCCCGGCGGCCAGTTGTTGCGGCGGCATGGCGATTTCATGCGGCGACTTCCCGGCGAGATTTATGTGGCCGGCGGTCGGGTCGATGACACGATGAACTTGGGGGGGATCAAAATCAGCTCGGCCGAAATCGAGCGAACGCTGAACCTGATTGACGGCATCAAAGAAACCGCCGCAGTGGCCTTCGCCGACGGCCAAGGTCCCGAGCAATTGGCGATTTTCGCGGTTGCGGATCAAGCCTGGGACACTGATGAACTGAAAACCGAAATGAACCGCCGCATCAAAACACAGCTCAATCCGTTGTTCAAAGTGCTGCGAGTTGAATTGATCGACCAAATGCCGCGAACGGCATCAGGCAAGGTGATGCGCCGCAAGTTGCGGGATCAATTGACGTAGCCGCGGCAAAATGAACAGATGCGCCACTGCGGACGACACGGCAAACCGCTTTCTACGGCAGAATTAATCGCGGCATGATCCAGTTCACGCGATCCAGCACATCGCCCCCGTCCGCAAAATCAACGGCGAGCGCTACCGCTCGTGCGCCCGTCAAGTCGGCCGAGCCCAAAAGGGCAGGTTCACCGCCGCGTATCACGGGGCTGGTATAAACCGTTTGCCACTGGTCCGTCGCTTTCAGCGCCAAGACGCGACAAATCACGCTGCCCCGCCGCTGGGCCGAGGGATCGATGGCCAACTCGAAATCCAGCCGCTGCGCCGGTTGTGCCAAGGCAAACGACAGGCTCGATTTTGCGTGCATGCCAATGCCGCGATCGAACTGCTGGCTGCCACTGCGAATCCGCGTGCCGACGACGCTGCGATTCAAATGGTAGCCCCAATGGCCGTGCAAGTACGGAACATAACGGTAATTGGCTGGCTTCACCTCGGAAAGAAACATTACGTTTTTTGATGTGGCCGGACGCAAGCCACAAACGAAATGCCAGAGAATTCGCCCGTCCAGCTTATCTGAGAGCGACAGACTGAAATGTTCGCAAATCACGCTGCCGGATTTCGCATCGATTCGATTGACAGGAATCACACTGCCATCGATGAATGAAACGTTTGCGACAGCGGCCATCGCATGGTCCGTTCCATTGCTGGCAAACACGATCGCCTTGATTAGCGACATTTCGATTTGGACGGTTGTGCCACCATCTTCGACTACCAAGTGGGAATGCTGAGGTGACAACCCAATAATCGATGCTTCAAAAAAATCACCGCTCGTTAACCAAACGCGATCGGTTTCAACCGTTTGTTCCAGTCGGTCCAGCCAGCGGTCGCGAACCGCCAGATCGGTGTCAACCGAAAACAGGATGCCGGCCACGTTTCGGCGCGGCAATCGTGCCGCTTGCCAGAATTCACTTGCAACTTGTACCTCTTCAGCGTCTAGTCCAGTGACGCGGGCAATGACGCGGCCGGTCCCGTGAAGTTGGACCACGGGCGCGCGAACCTGATGTGCGTGGCCACCCCAATAGGCGATCGACGGCAAATCAAACTGCAGTGTCTCTGGGCCCTGCTGAAAATCACACTGCCAGTCATCATTGATGTTGCGCAATACCATTCGCTCGAATACTTGCTCGGTGGTGGCGAGTAATCGAGGTTGATTGTCAGTATCCAACGGCGCCGACGCCAATCCGCGCAACATCGTGATGGCAATTGCCAACGCCATTGCCGCTGCGGCATGTTTATCTTTGAAAAATGGGTAACACATTGTTGGGAATCTGCAAAACGATCAGCGCCATGGCCGTAGAGTACTCGGGCGAGTAACGGCTGGTCCACGCGCCCTCGGAGCGCTGCAACTCAACGAGTTCGGCGCGAATCGCGGGAAACCAGCGTTGCCAGGGCTCGCCCCCCTCTTGCCACATGGCTTGCACCGCGTAGTAGTGCCCGTAGTAAAAGTAGGTCGATTGAACCTGGTTGGGTGCCGGCCGAAATTGCAGCAAATAAGCGATGGCGGCATCGATTTCGGGACCTTCGTAAATCCCGGCGCTTTGCAAGGCGACCACGGCGGCGGCGGATCGGGGAAACTCGCTTTCCCGTGCGCCTTGCAGGCGGTAACTGAATCCGCCGTCGGGATTCTGGGCTCGCTTGACGTAGTCCAGACAGCGATCAACCGTTTCGGCAGGAACGTAAATCCCGGCGTTCTTGGCCGCCCGCAGCGCCATCATCTGGCACACGGTGACCGAGACGTCAGCTTCGCTCTTGACGGGCTGGTATCGCCAACCGCCCTCGTCATTTTGTGTATCGACCAGCAGCGCGACAGCGCGTTCCAGGTTGGAGCGAAGTTGGTAGCGGGGCGACATGCCTTGGACTTCGGCCAGCAACAGCATGGCGAATCCGTGCCCATACATCGGCCCATTGCTGGAAAAATCCGGGTTGTTGATCAAACCTGAATCGGACTGATGCCGCAGGATGAAATCGGTGCAGCGAGTGATCTCGGTGGCGTACGGGCCGCGATCGGGCGTGCTGCCTTCGCACAAAAAGGCCAGGCCGGCCAGGGCGCACACCGCGACGTTGCCGCTCAATTGCCGATCGCCACCGAATGAACCGTCAGCATTCTGGCTGCGCGCCAACCAGTTCAGCCCACGCTCGATGGCGTTTTCGGCGGCCAAGTCGATCATGCCCTCTATTTCAATATCCGCAATTCGATCTTGTTGCGGCGGTGCCCCTACGCATTTTTCACCGCAAGGTCCCATGAGCTGTATTTGAACCGCCGTGCAAATGATCACACTCCGCCAAACCAACTTCATTTTGGAACGGATTAAAAACATCTCAGCCTGTGCATGATGGCGTGTTTACTTGGACATGCGGCGATAATACTGGCGAATCATCGCCTCATACTGGGGCAAAAACTGCGGAGGCGACCCGGGTCTCAGGCGCTGGCGAATCTGTTCCGGCAAATTTCCCCACGCCCGGTCAACAAGATGTTGATTGGTTTGCTCCGGAGATGCCGTTGAAATGCCTGATGATTCCGCCGTCGATTCGATCGGTCGCTCCACCGCAGCGCCGGTATTGCCTGTCGATGACTCCGGCGCCGTGGCCGCGTCGGCGGAATCGCCGGCAACTGCGCGATCACCCTCGGTTTGCGCTGCCAGTTTCTCAACTAATGCCTCAAGCTCATCGACGATGCGCCGCTGGTTTTCCACTGTTGCCGGCGTCAATCCGCTTTGCTGCAATTGACGCGAAACCATCAACATCGCGTCGGCGATCTTGGCAAATTGACTGGGTTGGTCAGCCCCTTGGCTTGGCTGGCCGGCAACGGGCGCCGGTTGTTGTCCCAGTCCATCCGCGACCAGCACCATATTGATGCAAATCAACAAACCGCCAAGAAAAACGAAACGCGACCGGGTTCGCGACGAACGCCAAGAATGATTGAGACAATTTTTTAATTCGTTATTCATCTGTCAAAAATCTGGGACGGGAGGTAGCTGACGATCATTTGGCGGCGTCGAAATTTTGGCGCTCAATTCCGCCGCAATTTCCGCCAAGCTTTGTTGCCGTTGTTGAATCTCGGACAATCGCATTTGTAGTTGGTCGCTCATTTGTCCGGCTGCTGAAAAACTGGCCAGCCAATTACTGGCATCTTCGTGAAGCTGTTTCTGTGACTCGTATAGCAAAGCGATTTCAAAGGCACTGACTGGGGCTTGGGGTGCTGCCGGGGCATCGTCCGAAGTTGACTGAGGTGGCGCAGTGGCCGCCGTCTCAGCCGTGGCAGCCAAGGCGCCGGCCAATTGTCCCAGCCACGCCAATGCGCTTTGTTGGGCATGCTGGGTTGCCGGACCGAATTGATTTTGCTGCAATCCGGCAAGCGACTCACCGAATCCCGCCTCAATCCGCTCGATACACCACGACGTCAATCGACTAGGAGGCAAACCCGGCTTGAT
>JBFILF010000390.1:0-5360 GCA_041599835.1 Pirellulaceae bacterium | reverse complement strand
GCTCGTTTGCAAAACGGAACTTCCGCGTTTGAGCGTGCTGGCAGCCGGGAACAGTCAAATCACTCACCGAAAATTGGAGCACGGCAAGGTCAATCGACTTTTTTCTGGCTGCAAACGGGAATATCAATACGCCGTGATCAGCGGCGGACACGTTGGCGATTTGTTCACGGATGTATCTGTCGGCTGTGTGGACGCCGTGTACGTGCTGGTGGACATGAACGAAACGGACCGCGCACACGCGCAGGGCGCAATAGATTATCTTCGCCAACTCGGCGCGCGAGTCGTCGGTTG
Source organism: Pirellulaceae bacterium (assembly GCA_041599835.1). Taxonomy (GTDB): domain Bacteria; phylum Planctomycetota; class Planctomycetia; order Pirellulales; family Pirellulaceae; genus CAJQPP01. Next base: position 5,069 of record JBFILF010000390.1, on the reverse strand, counting down.
TGTCACAACGCAGCGATAGACCTGTGTCTCGTGGCAGGTGATTCCGACCGGCGCGCGTGACGCTTTACGGTTGGACAGAAAACCGCCTTTTGAACGGCTCGGACTCGATGTTATTCGAGTCATCGACGGCCCGCGAGGCCACGTAGATATTCCCGGAAGTTACCGGCACCGGGTAACTCCATGTGTTATCAGTCGGGTCGATGGTCGCGGTTACGAATTGCCAATCAGGTTGCCAACTCGCGCCATTCCAATACAAGCCTGATTTGATCTGTTTGATCACGAGGCGAATTTCTTTGATCGGGCGCGCATCGAGTGCGAATCCAACGATTTCTGACGAATGCGCTACCGTTTCACCTTCGACCGGTGCGGTGATGATGGTTTCCGGTTGCTGATAATCCAGACCAAAACTCGATTTTGGTAAATCAGACTCAAAGTTGCCTTCCACGTCATATGCTCGCGCCAGAACGGAAAATCGATCATCCGGCGACGGCACGTCAGTTGGTAGCGAGTCATAAGTCCAAGTGGTTATCTGGCCGCGGGAGTTGTTCATGGACGCGAGGACGCGAACACGGGCCGCTTGCCAATCGACACCGTTCCAATAATGGCCGGTTTGCCGGTGGATGATCGTCAGCACAACCCGCTCGATCCCCATGTCATCTTCGGCGAAGCCGCGCAATTTGAATTGTCGGCGTTGCAGCTCATTGGGCACAAACGGCTGGGTAATGGTCGAGCGTGGCGGCGTGGGCTCACGGACCAGGGCGCGTAAACGTCCGGCCAGAATTGCCTTTTCAAACTCCGGCAGAAACCGATACGAGTTGAATACCTGGTAACGATCAGAAACCAGGTCGTAATATTCCGGCGTGCCATCAGCCCATTCCGTATACACCGACTCATACATCCGTATCGCTTTGCTGGCTGCGTGAAACTCCTGACCGGCGGAGTTTCGTGATTCCCAGTTTTCGATCAAAACGGATTCGCGCCACAGATCTTCAGGCTCGGATTCGGGATCAAAAATCAGTTGCGCAAACGATCGGCCATCGACAAAACCCGGAACGTTGCCGCCCGCTAACTCGGTGAGGGTGGGCGCGATGTCGATGTGGGCCAGCAGGTGGTTGGCAGTCGTGCCTCCCGGGATTCCGGGTCCCCAGACGTACAGCGGCACATGGCAGGATCGCACGAAACTGTCGCCCTTGCCAAACATGCGATGGTGGCCTAATTGATATCCGTTGTCCGAAGTTAGAAAGATATACGTGTTGCCAAGTTCCTCATGCGCCTGCAGCTGGGCGATCAACTCTCCAAACAAATCATCCACTGATTTCATGGACAAGATCCGTTCGCGAAAGCGTTTATCCGCGTTGGCAATCCGCCGTTCCGTCAATCGCTCGAGATGCGCGATCGCCGACGATTTGTCGTTGAAATTGCGTTCGTCAAAATCAAGGCTGCGCGGCATCCGGGCTTGCGGCCACCAATGCTCGTATTCGGGGGCCACCATGCCGAGCGGCTCAGGCCGCTTTGCCTGCTTATGCGGAGCCAGCGGGTTGTAATACAGAAAAAACGGCTGGCGCTGCGGGCGCTGAAAATGCCGCTCCAGCAAATCGCGAATCTGTTGAGATTCCACGTTTGTGCGATAGGCATCCAACGGATCGCGTTCCGGCCTGCCCTCCGGGCGGTCTCGGTTTGTGAATCGAAAAGCGCCGAAATAGTCCGCGCCGCGGGCTGAATAAAAGTCGTCCCATCCGGGCGGCACGAATGGAATAACGTCACCGTGCAGGAATTTACCGACCAGCATCGTGCGATATCCCGCATCCTTGATCCAGGTACTCAAATCGTCGTCGAAAAATCCTCTATTAAAATACTGTTGCATGCCACCACCAAAACCATTGGCGCGAGGTTCGGCCGGCCTGTTCACTTTAATCTGTGTGCGATGTGCGTATTGCGCTCGCAATAAAGCTGCGCGAGAGGGGCCGCACAGCGGAGTGGTGACGTGCAGGTTGGTAAACTGCATGCCGTCGCTGACCATCAATGACAGATTGGGATAGCGGGCAAACATGCTGACCGGTGAAAGCAATTCCACGTCCGCATCATCCAGGTTGATCAGAATGATATTCGGTCGAGGATCGTCAACTCGAGCGTGGACGGCGGGCCGACCCAACCACATGCCGGGCAGCAATAACACCAAACAAGCCAGCGATTTGGCAATGCAGCAAGGATTAGTCAACATCGTAGCGGTAAATCAATGGCGCAATAGCGCGTGAATCGCGGAAGGGCGGCTTGTGGGTGATAAACGATATCGACCTTAAAGTGGCTCGTTGGAAAATGCACCAGCATCCGATTTTAGTTGGAATTTATCGGTAAAAGGCCCTAAACCGAGCAAATGTCGGATATTTCGTAGCTTACAGGGCCGACCGGGGTCAAGCGGAATCCACCGTTCGCTGTTACCCCGTTCAACAATAATTCGTAAAATCGGCCACCGTTTGGAACATCTGACGCAGGCACCAGCTTGCCTGCGCTTTGCATTCAGTTCGAAAGTCAGAAATAAATGGCGGGATTCGCAGTCGTCACCGGAGGTGCCGGATTTATCGGTTCTCACATCGTTCATGCGTTGGTGCGCAAAAACTTCAGCGTGCGCGTGATCGACAACCTGAGCACTGGCTCAGCGGAGAACCTCAGCGGCGTGAAGGACCAGATCGAATTCATCGAGGCCGATATTTGTGACGAGGCCGCGGTTTGCCAGACGTTTGACGGCGCGGATGTCGTCTTTCACCAGGCGGCCCTGGCCTCGGTTCCGCTCAGCGTCGAATATCCGCAACGAGTCCACCAGGCATGCGTGACGGGTACGCTGACGGTGCTGGATGCGGCCCGCAAAACAGGCGTCCGCCGCGTCGTGTACGCCGGCTCCAGCAGTTGCTACGGAGACCAACCCGTCGACGCAAACCGGGAATCGGATTTGCCCAAAGTTCAATCGCCATATGCCGCGGCGAAATTGGCTGGCGAATATTACTGCAACGCATTCTTCGAAACCTTCGGCTTGGAAACGGTCGTGCTCCGCTATTTCAACGTGTTTGGTCCCCGACAAGATCCTGACAGTCCGTATTCCGCCGTAATTCCACTTTTTATCACCCGCCTACTCGCCGGCAAATCTCCCATTGTGTTTGGCGACGGCAGACAAACGCGAGACTTCACGTTCGTTGAGAATGTCGTGCAAGGCAACCTGTTGGCGGCCGCCGTACCGCAAGCCGCCGGCAAAACGTTTAATATTGCGGATGGCAAAGCAACGACGCTGTTGCAGTTGATTGAAAACCTCAACGAGCTGTTGGGTACGGCGATCGAACCCGAGTTTCAGCCGCCTCGCCCCGGAGACATCCGCGACAGCCTGGCCGACGTTTCGCTGGCGACCTCCGTCCTGGGCTATCGCCCACAAGTCAGTTTTCAACAAGGACTGGCCCGCTCAATCGACTATTACCGCTCGGTTGTCAATCCGGTGACAACCTGACCGGCGGCGATCCGCGACGCAACAACTGCGAACCGTCATCCCGCGCGTACTTGGCAAACCCGGCGATCGCCATCGCAGCGATGATTAGTCCCATCAGCAAAAACGTGATTGGGTAATCCGGCCATTTCATGCTGCGGGAAAAACTAATCGAGTAACCCGCCAACGGGGAACCCACCAAAACACCGACATCGTACATGGCCAACATCAGGCTGGTGGCCACGCCACGATTGCGTTTAGGGAAGATGGCCGTGCCGCCGGCCACCACTGATGGAAACAGAAATGAATGAGCCAAACCGGCAACCGTGGCCGGAATCATCAATTTCACTGGAGAATCGACGACCAGATACAGCAACATGCTGACGGCCATCAATCCCAAACCGAGCAGGATGGTGTTTCGCAGTCCCAGCTGTTGCGGCGCCTTGCGAAAGGTCAGCCGCGACACAAATGCCACGACGTTGTAAGTCACAAAAAAGATGTAAATGGTTTGAATTTGCTGGCTTTCGGCGAACGGTCGCAAAAAATTGCCAGGTATGCTGATTCCCAAACCCATGACCGCGGCGATGACCAGCAGGAACCCCGGGTGATAATCGCGTAACAAACCGAATACGCTGGTGCGATCTGGAAATTCGCGATGGACCATGGGAGTTTTGTTGAGGATTCCAGCCGCCACCGCGCCCAGCAGCGAAACGGCCACCAGGGCGGCGCCCGTTAAGAACATGAAGCGGACCTTCTGTTCCAGCGTCTCATGGGCCGCGAAAATCCAGTCACCGATCACCGGGCCGATTGCCATGCCGATAAAGCCTGACGATCCGACGACACCAATCACTTCTGCCACGTGGTATTGCCCCACCCTCAATGTCACGAATGACAACCACGCGCCAAACACACCGGCGATACAGGTATTCATCAGTAGCCGGGCGGCAAACACTTGCCACGTACCGACGTCGTTAATAAACATATGCCATAACAGACTGAGTCCCAGACCAATCAAGGAAAGGCACCAAATGGTAATGGCTCCCAGTCGATCGATAGCGGATCCCTGCACAATCCTGAATACAATAGCACCCACCGTCCCCAGACCGACAATCAACCCCAGGTTGGATTCGTCGCCACCGGCAAATTGGATAAAGTCCGAATACCGAAATAACAGACTTACCGAACTCATCATGCATACGTTGGCTAAATAGCAGCATAGGAATACGATGTCGTAAATTCGCTCCGGGTTGTGACGAACGGATGTTACGGGCGTCGAAGTGGTCATGCTTGATCGCTGGCCAGTCGTCGATTGAGAGCGTTAAACAGTGGTTTCCGCTAACAGACGCCGACAACTTAATCGTGGTCTTCACCAGCCGCAATGGGACCCAGACAGCAATACACTTAAGAGGATGCCGGACATCAACAGAACCAATGGCCTCGGGCTGACCGTTGTCGTCGCAACGTACAATGAACGCGACACGTTGCCCGATTTGCTCAGCCAACTGTGGGACGTTTTGCCGGACGCTAAAGTGTTGGTGGTGGATGACAACTCGCCGGATGGCACGGGCCGATGGGTACGTGAGATGCAATCGCGCGAGAG
>JBFILF010000389.1:0-5380 GCA_041599835.1 Pirellulaceae bacterium | reverse complement strand
GGGCGTCGACCGAATCGGCACAAGGCCAACTGTACGCGAGACGTGCCGAAAAGGCCCGTTTGGTGGCCAAGTACAACGAAAATCATCCGCGCATCGACGAAATCAACAAGGAAATCGAAAAACTGCAGGCGGAAATCGACGCGCTGCCGGAAGAGCGGACGCAAAAAGTGCTGATCTCCAATCCGGTTCACAACGAGCTGCAAGTGGCATTGATTACCGAATTGGCCCGGGCCGAATCACTGGCAGCTCGCCGGGACCGGATTCAGAACGAAGTCCAAACCGCCAGTTCCAAACTCAAGCAACTGAATCAACTCAAGGTCACCGGCGACGCGTTGCAACGCGACATCGACGTGGCCCAGCAATACCTCGATACCTACGTGAAGAAGCGCGGCGAAGCAATGGTGGTCGATCAGCTGGACAAGCAACGCATCTCCGACGTGATCGTCGCGCAGGATGCCACATTGATCCTCAAGAAGCAGAGTCCCAAAGGTAGCGTCGTGTTGCCGTTAGGTGCATTGTTTGCCGGCGTGGCCTCGCTGTGCATTTGCCTGGTCGCCGATCGCAAAAAACTCACGCGACCCACGACGTCTCATGAAATCGAGCAGTCGCTGGACCTTCCGGTACTGGCCACGATTCCCAAGGTCCATTCGTCCCGTGTTGCCGTTAACTGAGATGCGCCATGATTCAGGACACCCGAACAAACAGTAAATCCAAACTCAAGTTGAAACCCAGCGAACGTCTGCGGACCTATTTCGTCTCGCTGGCCCGCCAGCTGCTTGCTTGGCAGGCCCAAGCGGATGATCGCAAGTCGGTCGGCGTCAGCAGTGTCGACGCCGGCGTCGGCAAAAGCACGGTTGCGTTTAATTTGGCGGCGGCGTTGGCGGGCCTCGGACCCGGCAAAATATTGTTGGTCGAAACCGATTTCGGACACTCCTACATCGGTCGACGGATCGCCGCACCCGCAAACGGACTGGGCGAAATTGTTTCCGGGCAAGTTGCGCCGCAGGACTGCATCCACCCCACGACAGTGGAACGCCTGTATGTGATTGGTTGCGGGCGGATCAACGCACGGCAGGGTTTGGAGTTGCCCTACGGGGCGATTAGCAAATTAAATCAAGACATGAGTGAAGATTTCAGCATGATCGTGTACGACTTGCCGGTCGCTGCCACAACCACACATTGCTTGCCGATCGCGCACCAACTGGATGGTTCGCTAATCGTCTGTGATGCCGAAGATGTTCATCAGGAGAAAATCGAGCAAATACGACGGCGGATGGATCAATTTGGTTCTCAGATCATTGGCTTGATTCTCAACAAAGCCAAACAGAGCTGATCTGTAGTCAAGAAGCGCAACTAGATTTATTTACGGAAAACAAGGAATCATGATTGTTAAGTCTCGCCGCCGCGAGGGTTGGTGGAAGTATTTGCGTACAGGCCGTCTGCGCCGCAGCTTGCGCAATCATCGCGTTTTGGATGAAGCTCAGTTTGCCCTAGCCTTGGAAAAGGAGCGGTGTCGCAGCGAGCGCCGCGATTTGTGTTTCTCGGTCATTCAATGCGTCATCGGCGACAGCCCAAAACGCAATCACCGTTTAGGGCAACTCTTCGCCGCCTTTCGCCAGCGATTGAGGATCACCGACGAAATCGGATGGTTTCACGGGGGTTTGTGCGTTTTGTTGCCGGAGACGTCGCCACTGGACGCCGGTAAGGTTGCCAATGACCTGGTCGGGATTGCCGCCAGTCTCGATGTCCAAATGGAAACAGAAATCCTGGTTTACCCACAACCGACTATTGACGTCGTGCCGGAATCTGCCGGGCACAACGGCAATGGTCAACGGCACACTGGTAACGGCGAACATTCAAGCAAGGCCGGCCAGGGCGTCCCGACTAACGGTCAGTCGACCAGCCCTCAAGCAGCCGAGTTTCACCTATTGAATTTCCAGTCACCCACCCCGATTTGGAAACGCAGCCTGGATTTGTTGGGGTCGGGATTGGGATTGATCGTGCTGTCGCCGGTGTTGGCTGCCGCGGCGATTGCGGTGTGGATGACGACGCCGGGCCCCGTGTTTTTTTCGCAGCTGCGCGAAGGGAAAGACGGACGGCGCTTTCGCATTTACAAGTTTCGCACCATGCGGTTAGGCGCTGACAATGAAAAACAACATATCCGCGTTAACAGCGAGCAAGATGGACCTGCCTTCAAAATCAAAAACGACCCGCGCATCACGCTCGTGGGACGATATCTGCGCATGTCGTGCGTCGACGAGTTGCCGCAATTGCTAAATGTGCTCAAGGGCGAAATGTCGCTGGTGGGACCCCGGCCGCTGCCCGTTGACGAGTCAATCCTGTGTAGCCCATGGCAGCGGCGACGATTGGAAGTCCTGCCCGGCATGACTTGCATCTGGCAGGTGGACGGTGGACGGGATATTCCGTTTGACCATTGGATGCGGATGGACCGTCAATACATGCTGCACTGCAGTTTGGCGACGGATATCAAATTGCTGTGCAAGACTGCCAAGTTGTCGTTGTTGCATCGCGGCTCAGTGTAAGCCGATGCGGCAAAAGCAGCTGCGGTACGGCTGGAAAACGGGCTAATGAGTTTTGGTGGAGATGAAATCACCGTTTCCTCGAAACCGTCGACCGGCCAAGACGCGGTTGGCGTCGCTCGGATTTTGCGCTCAACGATTGCGGCGCTCAGGGCCGATCCGCAGTTCGCGCAATTAACCGCTACCGTATTGACGACGCTGGTTATCTTCGGCGTCTTCTTGATTCAAGGTATCATTGTCGCCCGAATTCTCGGTCCGGCCGGCCGCGGCGAATTCGGCACGGCATTGTTTTTTCCCCGTGACATTCTTCTGTATGCCGGACTGCTGGGGGCGATCGAAGTGGTGACGGGATTGGCAGCGCGAAGCGCCGGCAACGTGCAGCATCTACGTTTTGCCGCCGCGCGGCTGGGCTTGTTGACCGGCTGTCTCACCGCGTCGGTCGCCGCCGTGTTGTCGGTGTCGTTACTGCTGCTGACCGACAAAGCGTACCTGATTCCGTTTTGTCTGTTGTGTTGTTTGTTCGTGCCCTGGGAGCACATGCAGTTGACCGTTTCGGCGGTCGATCGTGGTTCCGGCAATTTCTGGCGTTACAACATCTGTCGTTTCCTGTTGGCAGTTTCCTTTCCATTGTTGGCGCTGGCGGCCTGGCTGCTCGAAATGGACCAGCTGACAGGTTTGTCTTGGCTGTGGTTGATGTGCGGTCTCATGGTATTCGGCAAATTCATCGGCCTGTTGCCAACGTTGAGGGGAATGGATTGGTTGGGGATTCGACGAGTCAAATCCGCGGAATCCGCATACGGCGACGCAGCGATGATAAAGATTCCGTCAGTGCGCAAGCTGTTACGGCAAGGCCGGCCCTACGCCTTTAACACACTGGTCACCGAATGTTTTGAACGACTGGACATTTTTCTGTTTTTGGCCTTAGCCGACGTGACCCGGTCCGGTTATTACTTTGTCGCCGTCCCGGCAGCAGCTTTGCTGATCATTGCACCCAACGCATTAGGAGTATTCACGTTTAATGCCGGCGCCCGAAATGATTTGATCGTAACGCGCAAGTTGGCGGCCAAAGTGCTGGGTTTGACCGCGGTTTTTCAACTTTTCGCCACCATCATCCTGGCGTTATTGATCGATCCGCTGATTCGGTTGTTCTACGGTGCGGAATTTTCAGATGCCGTACCATTTGCCCTTTGGCTGCTGCCAGCCAGCGCGATCAAAGGCTTTCTGCAAGCGGCTGAAGGTTACCTCAAGGGCCGGCATAAACCCATGATCGGTGTGTGGTCTCGGTTGCTCAGCATCGCCGTAATGCTGGGTGCGGTCGCCGTGGCCTATCCATCCTGGGGTTTGATTTGCATTCCCATGGCGGCATGTCTCAGCCAATTCATTAGCCTGCTGATCATTGTGCCGGCGATCTTCATCGACATCGATCGGCAACAGGCGGCTCGTGCTGCGGGAGGACACGCTTAACATGTCCCAATCGCTGTCCACGCGCGTCTCTCCGCACCCGGCGACTTTCGCCACCTCGTTGACTTCCAGCGGATTGATCCAAAGCGCGCTTGTTCTGTTGACGATTTGGCTGGCGTTTTTTAACGCAACTGCGTTTGATCCAGAAAAGCAGGTTGTCGGCCTCGATGCACCCGTTTTGTTGAAATTGCTGATGACGGGCCTGGCGGGCCTGTGCGGCCTGTACGGTTTCATCGCAATCGCGCGAGTTCGTCAGATGCTGTTGTCACTGCCAGGGCTGTGGCTGACCTTGCTGGCCGCGACATTTGTCGTTGCGTCAGTCACTTCGATCACCCCGATTTACTCCATTGGTGCCACCTTGGGCCTTTGGTCCGTCTTGCTGTTTATGGCTACGATGGTCGCCATGGTCGGCCCTTACAAAACCGTGCAAGCGGTTTTGCTGGGCATCGCACTGTTTGTGGCGGGGTCTTGGGTGGCGTACCTGGCCGTGCCTGAATTAGGCGTTCTTTCCGAAGCACAGGTGGCGAGTGAATCGGCAGTCCGCATGGCCGGATTGTCGCACCCGAACGCATTGGGCCAGTTTTCGGCGCTGGCGGCCGGTTTGATTTTTGTTCTGTGGCGACAGCGCCAGCTGACCGGCCCGATCTATTTTGGCATCTTTGCAATGTCGGCAGGCGCTTTGGCTTTGTCCATCAGCCGCGCTTCATTCATTGCCTTGCTGGTCGCCACCGGCTTTGTCTACCGCGACCGGATCTTCCGGTTTCTTGGTCCGATCGGATCTGCGTTCGCTCTTTTGGTGCTGTGCGGATCATTGCTGGCCGCGGCGACGACGACAAGAGCCGCCCAGCAACTGATGCAAAATTTTGTGCAACAGGTAACCAAGTCGGGCGAGCTGGAGGAGATCACGACCCTGACCGGCCGAACGGAAATTTGGATGTATGCCGTCAACAGGCTTGCGGAAAAACCTTGGACCGGTTTTGGGCCGGCCACGTCCAAAGTCGTGCTCGAGGATCACGTCAATTACACACACAATCTCTGGCTGCACATTTTTCTCAGCAGCGGCATCCTCGGCGGTTTGATCTTAATTGCGCTGACCATCGGCCGGTTGTTTCAGGCGTTCGTGCGCCCGGCGCGATTGATCGACTTCATCATCATCTTCACGTTCGTGAATGGGCTGGTTGAAAACGTCATTTTCGAATACGTGCCCGGTGCTCCCACCATGCTGTTTTGTGTCGCCGTCCTGTGGCGGTCCTATGACTATTTTGAGCACGCCAAAGGAAACCGGTCATGATCAGCTGTTCCGCGGCGCGCCAACTGGCTCTACCCCGATCAGATGCCATCGACGCCAAAGTTGTTGCCCTCACCAACTTTATTGGCCC
>JBFILF010000388.1:0-5399 GCA_041599835.1 Pirellulaceae bacterium | reverse complement strand
GTGTAAACGCGGAGCACGCGTTCGTCCGGTGTTTGGGGATACCCGTCCGATTGACGCGTCGATTTCCAAGCGGCAAACTCGCTCGGTTTACCCGCGAAGAAATCCGCATCGGCGCCGCTGCTGCGCCCAATCCAATCAGCTTGCAGTTTTTTGATTCCCTCCGACCAGTCGAGGTCAGCCAAGTCGTTTTCCAGCCGGTCGGCGTATGCCGTAATTCGCAGCATCCATTGTCTCAATGGAATTCGTTGGACCGGGTGACCACCGCGTTCGCTTTTGCCGTCGATTACTTCTTCGTTGGCCAACACGGTGCCCAAAGCCGGGCACCAATTGACCAGTTCGTCGGATTGGTACGCCAGCCGGAATTGGTCGCGGTACAGGGCCACGGCTGCCTGGCCCTGCGATTGGACCTCGGAAGGAATCGGCAATTCGGCGATGGGTCGACCGGTTTGTTGTTGCGGGTCAAACCAGGTATCGAACAGCAACAGAAAGATCCACTGTGTCCAGCGAAAGTACTCGACGTCCGTCGTGGCCAGTTCGCGATCCCAGTCATAACTGAATCCCAGCATTTTCAGTTGGCGTCGGAAAGTGGCGATATTGTTTTCGGTGGATTGGCGCGGCGGCGTATTCGTTTGAATGGCGTGTTCTTCGGCCGGCAATCCAAACGCATCAAATCCAATCGGATGCAGGACGCTGGTGCCGCGCATTCGCTGACAGCGGCAAAAAATATCGGTGGCCGTGTAACCCTCCGGATGGCCGACGTGCAGACCACTGCCGCTGGGGTACGGAAACATATCCAGCACGTACAGCTTGCGGCCCTTTGGCAATTCGGGTGCCTTAAACGTTTTTTTTTCTTCCCAGAAAGCCTGCCAACGGGGTTCGATGGCTGCTGGGTTGTATTTGGGCATGCCGAATTTGTCCTTTCAGCTCAGCATTGTTTGTTAACGGTTTCAATGGGCCGCACAGCGGGACAAAGCCAGCGGCGGGCACCCGGTCGATTGGCAGGCGTTTAGATTGGCCGGATTCCACGTAAAGCCCGGGTTACGGCGGGAAATCTTGCCAAAACTTACAGGCGATGCATTCACACATGTATTCCCGCAAAAAATACGGATTCGCAATACTCGTACCTGTGCAAACCTCCAATAATCAAACATCATAGCGAAGGCCCGCTAGTACGAATATGACAGATCACACGACCTTCGGTTCGTGCCTGCCACTGGACTTATCGCCCCCGTTCGTTCCGGAATCACAACGCAACTGTTTCATGATTCGCAAGACGCCAAGAATTCGATTGACGAAAACCGAGCGCCAAGCCATGCGCCGTGCCGCGCGGTTTAATGCCCTATTGATGGACCACGTTCGCCCCTTCGTTAAAGCCGGTACGCGGACCGAAGAATTGGATCGCATCGTTTACGAATACACCATGAGCCACGGGCATACGCCGGCCTGTCTCAATTACCCCGGCGATACCGCGGCGTTCCCCAAGAGCTGCTGTATCAGCGTCAACGAAGTCGTATGTCACGGCATTCCCAGCCAATACGAATTACGGCCCGGCGACATCGTCAACATCGACCTGACGACCATCGTCGACGGTTGGCACGGAGATCAATCGGAAACGTTTATCATTGGCCAGGCATCCGACGACGCGCGGCGGGTGACTCAGTGCGCATTTGACTGTCTGTATCTGGCTATTAACGCTCTCACGCCGGGTTGCCGTGTCGCGGTGATCGGTGAAACGATCGTTTCGTTTGTGCGAAAGAACTTTAAATTCGGAGTCGTTGACAAATATGTCGGTCACGGGATTGGCCAGGCATTCCATCAACGTCCCAACATTCCCCATGTGCCGACCCAACAAAGCCGCCGCGATCGATTGGAACCCGGCATGTGCTTTACGATCGAGCCGATGATCAACTTGGGGACGCACCGCACCGTGATGCATGCCGAAGATGGTTGGACAGTGCGCACCGCCGATGGAAAACTCTCTGCCCAATTCGAGCACACAATCCTGATGAACGAAGATGGGCCCGAGGTTCTAACGCAAACAAAACACGGCCCGCAGCCCGGGCACCAGTTCTAGTTTCTTATGGCACGCTAGCATGGTGTGTACCCGGTCAGGTTGCCACGTCGATCTTTAGTTAGAGGGTATGGCAAGCGTCGCCCCAGCCGAATGACCTTGAGTTGCTTGGGCAAGTTGGCTAAAAGCGAGCGGTTTTTTCACCCTCCGCGATCGTGCCGGGTTCGTGCGACGAGTTGCGCGTCCGTCCGGCGCGGCAAAATTTGGAATGACTTGCTCAGCATGTTGCCACCGCTCAGCAAACTTGCCCTTCAGATCCTGCTGACCTTGGCGCCGGTTTGCGCCCTGCCCCTGGTCGCAACGGTGGCCGAAGAAACCGAATTTCCGTACTATGCTCGCGTGATGCGCGAAGGCGTTGAAGTCCGCAGCGGTCCGGGCCGGGTTCATTACGGAACGGCACGGATGGCCGAGTTTGAGTTGATCCAGGTCTTTCGGCATGACCCCGGGGGTTGGGTGGCGATTCGGCCTCCCGTGGGGAGCTTTAGCCTGATTCAGGCCAATGAAATCGAGATTCTTGAAGATGGTTTGGCGGAAGTCATTAAAGACGGTTCACGAGCTTGGGTGGGCACGCGGCTGGCGGCTGTGGAAAAACCACTGTGGCAGGTCCAGCTGAAAAAAGGTGAGATGCTGGAAGTGCTGGGCAAAGTCGATCGGTTGGAATACGAACTCGATGAGCTGCAACCGGATTGGGTGCAAATTGCTCCGCCAGCAGGCGAGTTTCGCTGGATCCACGAACAAGACATCGAACCGCTGCCGGCCAGCTTCGACCCGGAAATAGATTTGGAAATTGCCGCATCAGAAAGTCCCGAGATCGAAGCGCCCTTGAACCAATCGTGGGACGACGTGCCGCTGGAAACTGGCGAACAATATCTGCAGCAGGATATCTCTTTGGACGTGGAATCGGTGGCCGCATCGTCAAGCAGCGGCTGGCAACCAGCAAGCCGCCCCATCGATTCGTTCGTCGATCAGCGAAGCCAGTTTGTGGCTGATCCACACCTGCGCGGAAATCAAGATGAGCAATGGGGTGCCAACACGGAGGTTGCCGCTCAGCTGACGACGATACGATCGCCCATTTTTTCCAATAGCTCGACCGGCCAGCCAATGACTGGCCAGACAATGACCGCCCAGCCAACGACCACCCCGCCGATGACTGAAACGATGGGCATGCCAACCAACCAGGGGCAACCCGTCAGCTCGGCCGCGATCCAGCAACTGGATTTACGGCTGTCCCAAGAACTACTCAAATCTCCGGCTCAATGGGATCTCATCAGCATCGCCGCCGCGGCGCAAAAACTCAGCGATGCCTCTTCCGACATGGTGACTAAGTCGGCCGTGGATCGCGTGTTGTCCAAAATTCGACGTTGCCGTGAATTGCAGGCCGGTTATCGGGCAACGGCTACTGGTAATGGCGGGGACGCGACTAACATCGCCATGCAACCGCCGGAACTGGCAACGCGAGAAACCGTGGGCAGTGGCATCCAACCGAACCAGAGTTCCGACCAACTCTACAGTTATTACGACGCGCACGGACGACTAAATGAGTTGGTGCGGGAGGGAGGTCTGGGTCCAAGCACATACGTATTGCAGGACGCCCAAGGCAAAATAACTCATCACGTCGAAGCTCCTCCCGGACTCAATCTGCGCCGATATCTCAACCAGGAAGTCGGCATTGTGGGCAGTCGAGGGTTCCACCAGCAACTAAACCTCGAACACGTTACGGCCGAACGGGTCATCGTGCTGGACCGGGTCCGGCGCTAAACCCGAGGCTGCCGTCGATGCCAGCAAGCGATGCAAGCTATCGCCGCCGCGAGGCACCTTGGCCACCTCTTCCACATCCGTTCTGTTGCTCCAGTTAAGTCAAAAACTTCTTAACTAGCTTTTGCAGAGGTTTCTAATTGCCTGCATTAGCTCGATGCTGTCAGCAAGTCGCCTGCACGGTCTGGATTTTCAAAATCCATACACTCGATGCACTCGTATGACCGAAGAAACAAATTAGATTCGATTAATCGATTAAAGACGTCTGCGATTTGACCCGCCGGCAAAATCGCTTCCATTTGCCATCGCAATGATTTGGCACCTTATGATCTGTCCTTCCCGAGTCACCCTGCTTTTCTGCGTGATTTCGCCGTTGCTGGTGGTGCAATCTGCCTGGACTCAGGTCATTCACAATGTCGCGACCGGCACATCGTCAGCGCATCACCGCCAACAGGCTGCTGCGTCGATACCCTACCACGACTTGGCGCCAACCGTCGCGCGGAAAATCGCTGATGTCGTTCGCAGCCCGAGCATTTATCGCCAGCTTCCGGTGACCACGATTCAGTCGGATCCAGATTTGTACTTGTGCCTGGTGCGCTACCCTGAGGTGGTGATCAAAACTTGGCGATTGATGGGTGTGACACAAATGGATGCCCAACGGGTGGCTCCATTTGAGTTGAAAGCCCACGATGGATCGGGAACATCCACCGACGTGGAACTCGTCTACGGTACACCCAATCTCAATGTTTATTACGCCGAGGGCGAGTATGCCGGCCCGACGTTTTTCAGGAAAGTGGCTGGGAGATGCGTGTTAGTGCTGCAATCGGATTACCGTTACGACCGCGCTGGCGAAGTGCAAGTGACGAGTTGTATGCACGTGTTTTTGAAGATCGACAATTTGGCCGCCAGCGTGATTGCGAAAACGGTGCATCCGTTGGTGGGCAGCACTGCCGACCATAACTTTAACGAGTCGATGCGGTTTATTGAAAAGTTGGCTGGAACCACCAAATCCAACGGACCGGGCGTGCAACGTATGGCAATGCGATTAGCCGATTTGAATCCGGATGTGCGGACGAGGTTTATAGAGATTGCGGGTCTGGTCTATCAGCGCGGACTGCAGCAGCTGAAGAGCCCCTATTCGCATCCGCCGTCTCACAACCACTCGCCGCCTCACCATCCCGTCAATCCGACGAGTTACCGCGCCAGGTAGTCTGGCTAATGAAGAATCGGCGCCGTTCGATCCGCAACGTCCCGCCGTTTATCGACAATGCCAGCGGCGTGCCCACCAATTCGGCCATATTCGATTACACAGTACAAAACGGCCAGTGCGGAGTGCCGAAGGACGTCAACGCGCCCTAACCCTCTGCGTGCTGCAAACCTTAATCTGCACTCTAGATTCCTTCCTCTCACAGCTGGCTGCCGACATTCGCAGCTTTTAGTGTCCTGACTGATTGCGGTACAACATCTCTTCGGCTTTTTGTTTGTAAACCAGGTTGCCGGTCCCGGCCAGCGCGCGCTGATACGTGATACTAAGAGCTGCAATGTTGAATGAGTCGTTCGGTTCGATTTCGAC
>JBFILF010000387.1:0-5430 GCA_041599835.1 Pirellulaceae bacterium | reverse complement strand
GGCGAGGCGGTTATCGCGCCGGTTCCCAGCCGCTTTTGATAATGACGCTCACCGGTTTCCGGGTCGTAGGCGCTGACAATGCTATTTTGTTTACACATGTACAGGACGCCCCGGTAGAACAGCGGTGTGACGATATAAACGCCGCCGGTTTGCTGGCTCCAGGCAACACTGGCCGACTCCGATTCGTCATTGGGAGTGATATCGCCGAGGGCCATACCGGCACGCACAACGTAAATTGGCTTGGGCGTTTTGTATCCGCCGGTTGCGACCATTAATCCGTCGGACGCCACCGGGCTGGCCACGGTGATGGGCGAGTTACCGTTGATCTGCCACAGCAACTTGCCGGAGTCCGGATCGTAGCCACGAATCGATTTGCTGGCATTGGTGATCAACTCGTCACGCTCCGACCCGGTAACCACCAGCGGCGTGCCCCACGACGGCAATTCGTTTTCGCGGTCGGTCTGCCACAGCAGTTCGCCGCCATCGAGACTGAGCCGCGCGATAAACGGGTTGCCGTACACGTCGCATTGCACGATCACCGAATCGCCGTAGATGATCGGTGAACTGGCAAAGCCCCACGGAAAGGTCGAGTCGATGTACCAACCGGCATCGAGCTGGCCGAGATCTTTTTTCCATTTGAGGTTGCCGTCCATGTCGTAGCAGTAAAGTCCTTCGGAGCCAAAAAAGGCTACCAGATTTTCTCCATCGGTCACGCAGGTCGAATTGGCCTGGCTGGCTTTCCAGTGCCGTTTGCTCTTCGGAATGCCTTCGCAGGCCGTTTGCTCCCAAATTATTTCGCCGGTGGCCAGGCTGTAACAGATCACGTTCCACTGGTGCGGTTCGTTTTCGGGAACTGCCGCGATCCATCCCAGACCATTGTCCTCGATCGATTGTTTGGTGGCCGAGCTAACTGCGGTGGTAATGTAAACACGATCGTTCCAGATGACGGGAGACGACAAACCCAATCCGTCAACGGCCGTTTGCCATTTGATGTTTCGGTTGGTTTCCAGATTGAACGCGGCCGGGGGATGCTGGCCATCGGCCACGCCGGCACGAGCCGCCCCGCGAAATGCCGGCCAGTTTGCGGCGCGGGCCACGGGAATGGGCTTGTCACTTTCGAAATCGAATCTTGTCGAGGCGTCGGTTTCATTTTCGTCGGTCGCTTCATCCGATTCCGCTTCGTCTGTTACTTCGGCGTCCTGCTTTTTGGTTTCGGGTGGTTTGGCGCCGAGTTCTTCCAGCATTTTGCCCACATTTGGATGCCCGGTGTTTTTCGCCGTGGTCCATAGCGCATTGATTTGCGGCGCGGGCAACTTCATTTTTTCCACGATCAATTTGACGGTGTCGGCATGACCGTTGGAGGCGGCGGCAAATGCGGAACCCGTCACGTCAGTTTTTGAGGCGCCGGCGTCGATCAACGCGTCGGTGGCCTCCGTATGTCCCAACCAGGCTGCCATTTGCACCGGCGTGAATCCGTAATCGGTATCGCGAAGATTGACGTTGGCACCGGCCTCGGCCAACAGCTTAATCACATTGGCGTGGTTTCGATTAGCCGCGAAATAAATGGCACCGCAATTGAATTCAGTTACGGCATCGATGTCCACACCTTGCTCGACCAATGCTTTCACTTTCGCCACGTCACCCGATCGGGCTGCCTGCCAATACGATTTGGTTTTATCGTCCGGATTTTGTGCGATGGCAAGACTGGCATTTAACATTCCAATTAGGGCAAGACTCAACAAACTCGAGTGACGTACCATTTTGCACCTTGTACGAAATTGGTCATATTCGATGAATTACCTGCGGGCGATCATTTAGCTTACCGCCGCACAGGTTAGTTTCACGCACCTGATGAGATTTATCAAGTTTGGAGAATTGGCAGCTCTAGATGAAGTGTTACTCAGCCAACAACGTGGACAGATCGGTTTTTTGCAACCGTCGCTCAGCCGGCTGATGCATGACCGAATTCGAAAAAAAAGCCGCGGCGTTTCTAGTCGTTAAAGCGTGCCGAGCTTTTGTCGTGCCGTCAGCTTCTCCAACATATCGGCGGTCATTTCGGCCAATCCGTAGCGTGGCCGCCAGTCCCATTGCTGGCGGGCTTGGGTATCGTCCAGATCGCGTGGCCATGAATCGGCAATTGCCTGCCGTCGGTCCGGTTCAAAACGGCATTCAAACTGCGGCAAGTGTTTTTTAATTTCCTCAGCCAACTGGCCGGCGGAAAAACTCATGGCCGTGACGTTAAACCCGTTGTGATGTTGCAGCCGCGACAAATCGGCATCCATCAGGTTCAACGCCGCTTCGATCGTATCCGGCATGTAGATCATCGGCAGCACGGTGTCCTCGCGGACAAAACAGGTGTACTGGCCATGCTTGATCGCCTCGTAAAAGATCTCCACGGCATAATCGGTCGTACCCCCGCCGGGCGGCGTGTCGCTACTGATCACGCCCGGATAACGCACGCCGCGAACGTCAAGACCATAGTGATGCACATAGTAATCGCACAACAGTTCGCCGGCGACTTTTGTCACGCCATACATCGTCGTCGGGTGCATGATCGTATCCTGCGGCGTATTGTCTCGCGGCGTGTCAGGACCAAACGCCGCGATAGAACTCGGCCAAAAAATCTGCCGCACATCGCTCGCGCGGGCCGCCTCCAGCACGTAGTGCAGGCCGTTCATGTTGACGTTCCATGCCGCTTGTGGATCTTGTTCGCCCACTGCCGACAGGACGGCCGCCAGGTGATAGATCGTGTCAATTCGGTTCGATTCAATCGCGGCGCCAATCGCGTCTGGGTCGGTTACGTCGACCAGCTCAAACGGGTCCCAATGATGTTGGTCATCATCCGGCGGGCGCTGGCGGCTGGAAGCAATAACCTGGTCGTTTCCGTAACGGGCGCGCAGCGCGCGCGTCAGTTCCGTACCAATTTGTCCCGTGGCTCCAGTGATCAATATGCGATTCATGTTTCAAATTTCTTAAATAGGGATTGCCGTTGCCGTATGAATCGGAGATTAGAAATTGCTGCTGATCCCAAAATCTGTAGTGCCTTAACCATGTGTTGCCACGCGAAGAAACGATCAGCCGCAGGGCGCTAGCCCACGGTTTTTTCACCTAAACCGGACGCTAGCGCGTTCCGGCTGATAACAACACAAAAATAAGGCACTAACCCCAAAATCCAATAACGTATTGTTCGAAAGCAATTGTTGGGCCAATCGTGAAAAACCGCCTTTGCGCACCCGGACGGGTACCATCGGACCCGCGAATCCCGTGTGGCGATCATTGTGACCAATTCAGAATACGTTGTCGAAATTTCGTAAACTTTAATGCATCCCGGGCAGCGTGGCGCCCGGTGGGTCTACAGAGTCGCCGTCGAAAGTAATAATGCCTAGCAATGCGTATTTGCGCAAGCATCAGCACAATTTAGCGACCATTTAGTCAACCTCAAATTGACCGTCTTACCCATGGGTCATTGGGAACGTCAGCATGAAATACATGACGTCGCAACTCATTTATTTGTTCCGCACCGAAGGGAGCAAACGGAACATCCAGCTGCTGTTGCGGTTCTTTGCCGTTTTGATTGCGCTGGTCACGACGTACAGCATTCTGTTCCACTACATCATGGAATGGGAAGGCAAACAATTCAGCTGGGTCACCGGTTTTTATTGGACGTTAACGGTGATGTCGACGCTGGGCTTTGGCGACATCACATTCGACAGTGATCTTGGTCGAATCTTTTCGATGATTGTGTTGATGTCGGGCATCGTGTTTTTGCTGATCCTGTTGCCGTTCACTTTCATTCAGTTTTTCTATGCGCCGTGGATCGAAGCGCAAACGGCAGCGCAGGCGCCTCGCCAATTGCCGGCTCAGGTACAAGGGCATGTAATATTGACGGATTACGATCCGGTGTCGGCCGCCTTGATTCGAAAACTGGAACAATTCAACTATGAATATGTGTTATTGGTGCCGGAAACCGATGAAGCTATCCGGCTGGCCGATCGCGGGATTCGCGTTGTCGTGGGGGAAATCGACAATCCAGACACTTATCGCAATGTTTATGCGGACCGCGCCGCATTAGTCACGACGACGCAGAGCGACATGGTGAACACCAACGTCACGTTTACCATGCGCGAAATTGCCCCCGAAGTTCCGATCGTGGCCACTTGCAATGCGGCCAGTTCGGTGGACGTCCTGGGTCGGGCGGGTGCCACCCGGGTGTTGCAACTGGGCGAAATGATGGGCAAATCCATCGCGCGATGCACGGTCGGCGGTGACGCCGTGACTCACGTCGTCGGGAATGTGGATGAACTGCTGATTGCCGAAGCCAACGCGACGCGAACGCCGCTGGTCGGCCAAACGCTGCGCGAAGCTCGATTGACTGAATTGGGCGTTAACGTGTTGGGTATTTGGGATCGCGGCGCATTTACCTATGCGACCGCGGACACCGTGATTGGCCCGCATGCCATCCTGGTGATGGCCGGGTCTGCGGAACATTTTCAAAATTACGATGAGCGGTTCATCATTTACAACTACTCGGACAAGCCCGTGGTGATCCTGGGAGGCGGGCGAGTGGGACGGGCGGCCGCCCGCGCGCTGGCCACCCGCGGCATCGGGTCGTGCATCGTCGAACAGCTGGCGGATCGCGTGCCCGACTCGTTGAATTCCGTGATTGGAGATGCCGCCGATCTGGAAGTGTTGAATCAAGCCGGTTTGATGGAGGCTCCGGCGGCGCTGATCACGACGCACGACGACAGTCTGAATATCTATTTGACGATCTATTGCCGCTGCCTGAGGCCGGACATCCAGATCATCAGTCGTTCGACTTTGGAGCGCAACACCGCCACCTTGCACCGGGCCGGTGCCGATTTCGTGTTTTCTTATGCTTCGATGGGCGCCACTAATATGTTCAACCTGATCAAACGCAGCCGGATTGTCACCATCACCGAAGGTCTGGAGGTGTTTCGCACGCAGGTACTCGACTCGTTGGCCGGCAAGACGATTGCCGAATCCGGGGTCCGGGAAAAAACTGGATGCACGATCGTCGCGGTGCGGGGCGAATCGAAACTGCACATCAACCCGCCGGCCCATACGGTTTTAGAAGGCGGCCGCGAACTGATCCTGGTCGGCAACATCGAGTCCGAACAGCAATTCTTCGAACGATTCGGCGCCTAGCGGGATCGCTCGCTCGAAAAAAACGCGTGGGGTTTGGATTTCAGCCTGGCGTTCATCGCCAGCTGAGCCGTATGCCGGGAACACGCACCTGCGCAGGCCCAAAAAGCATTCGCACAGTTAAATGGCCGTTCTCACGGCGCGGCTGTCAACGACCTCGGCCCACTGAATTATTAGCGCGTCGGCCGCGGCGGCTGCGTCCTGCCACTGTGTATCGCCGTCATCCATGTCCATCAGGTCCGTCGGATGGCGCATCGGCCAGATTGG
>JBFILF010000386.1:0-5435 GCA_041599835.1 Pirellulaceae bacterium | reverse complement strand
GGCGCTGACATTCCTCTTCCAGCTTGTTTTCAATGTCCATGATTTCTTCGTGGTACATTGTGTTGGATTCATCGCCACGTCGAATAATGTCGAGTCGTTCGCGCGTCTGCAAAATACCACGTGATAACTGGACGATGTCACGCATGATGACGCGGACCAACGGCAACAGCGCGTTGGCTTCGTTAAGTGAAAACAGTCGCTGCGATACTTGGGTCGATGTCATGGTTGCACTGGAAATCGTGATCGTGGGAAATCGATGTCGAAGGCGTCTTAATCAAAGGCACTTGAATTAGTCTGTTTTGGCGCTGGCCAAATGGAAGTGGTTTTTTTGACAGGACCCGGTCAGTGAAACATGCCAGTGCATGCAGAGCGCGGGCCGATGATCTGCGTGTCCAATTATAGAAGGGCGGTGATTCAGCGGCGATGTGCGGCGATTGGCCAAACGCACGCCCCACTGGGCATCCAATCTCCGGGCATGCGGAAAAACGCTAATAAAACGGGGTTTTCCATTAACTTTTCCGCCATGCCCGTTTTGAGCGACCCGCACAGCTTGCCAGCTAGTTATTTTATCCAAACCTATTTACTGGCCCGAAACGCCGTCAATAGCAAGAAAATGCGAGGCCAGGTGACTAGAATTCATTGACTATCACTGGCCAGCACGTACAGTGAAATGTGTATCAATCAGACGGTGTCAACCCCCCCTCGGAGACATCCCAGCGGCGGTACCTTCCGAGTTTTGGGCACTGCGTATGGACCTTCAAGTGGACGGTCCCGGGCACAAAGGAATGGAAAATGTTGGTTCTCTCTAGAAAGAAGAACGAAAGTATTGTCATCAACGACGACATTACGATTGTCGTCGTGGAGATCCGCGGGGACAAAGTCCGACTGGGCGTTGAAGCACCGAAGGAGGTGCCGGTCCACCGTCGTGAAGTCTACGATGCGATAAAACGCTCTGAAGCGGAACACGCCAAAAGCAGTAGTGAGAACCGCGCAGCAGCAGACGACGCCAGTTAACGACTGCCACATTCCTGGGAATCGAAAAAACAGCCGCTAATTAAAGCGGCTTTTTTTGTGCCTTGCCGATTGCCTCCAACCAGCCTTGACGTTGGCCACGCACCATTAGTAACTTGTTACTTCTTCGCAAGAACCGCCATCATGGCAGGCCCCGTCGTCTAGTGGTCTAGGACTCCGGCCTTTCACGCCGGCAACACGGGTTCGAGTCCCGTCGGGGTCATTTGGGTGCGCATTGGTTTGGGTGCGCATTGGGTCGACAAAGCCGTGCGCCGATCGACAGGCCCGTGGGCTAATCGACAGTGCCGCGCGCCAATTCCCCAAAGCCACAACTATTCTTCGTCTTCTCGACGTATGTTGGCCACCGAATTGGGCCACCGAATTGGGCCACCGAATTGGGCCACCGAAATGGGCCACCGAAATGGGCCACCGAAGTTGCCCGGCGTGGGCGGCCGTTTTGATGGTCACAAAAACGGCTTGCTTACCCACCGCCTAGACTTTCATCCAAGCGCCCGACCAACTCATTCAGGTTGCCAATCGTCGATGCTTCGGAGCGTGTCGTTTGCCGATCGACCAACAGTGCATTCCACCCGCACCGCCGCGCCGCGTCGAAGTCGTTGACCCGATGGTCGCCGACCATCAACAACTGGTTCGGCTGTGCACGCAATTCGCGCTGGATCTCGTTGAAGAAATCTGGGTGTGGTTTGCGCCACCCCAACTGGGTGGAAAGGAAGATGCGCCGCGCTTGCGTCAACTCCCAATGGCCGCGGCAAATCCCCAGCAACCGGCGGTCGAAGTTGGATGCCATACACCAGGTGATGTTGCGGCCTGCCAGGGTTTGCAGGCAGGTGGTGGCGTCGTCGTACACCTTCCAGACGCGCGGTTCGGCAAAATACCGCCACAACTGCTCGAATAGCAACTGGGGTTCGGCCACGTCATCAAAAACTGCAAAAACCAGTTGCTGCCAACGACGTTTTTCGGTGACCTCATCGCTGCGCAGCTGATTTTCAACCGACGCAGCGTTACTCGCACCGAACCAGCGATCGCGCTGAACGCGAAATCGTTGGCGAATCTGTTCTGCTGCCAAGCCGCTGCCGAACTGCCGGCCCTGCATTGCATAGGTTTCGAAGATCGGTTTGGCGGGGCGAATGAGCGTCCCCACCGCATCAAAGATAATCAATGCAATGTTTCTAAGCGCAACTTATTTACCGCGATTTGATAACGTCGTTCGATGTGGCTTGCCGCGTCGCGTCGAGCTGTTCTTCGAGCTGATCTTCTGGTTCCGGCTCCGCGTTTAATTTAAGCGGCTGGTCGTTTTCCAGTTCCAGTCCTCGCTGCAATTCCTTGGGATTGATGGGCTCGACCGCCGGCAAAGGTTCATAAGCACTTGGTGGAACGTGCAACGGTTCGTCGACGAAGCGAGCCCGTGATGGTTCGAGCTCCATCTGGTTTGGTTCACCGGCGTGTTCCGAGTGAATCAATCCAGAAATGGGTCGGGCAATCAGCCTCGGTACGGGTTGCGAATCGGTTCCTAGCTCTGAGGGATTAACCAATACCGATTGTTCGACCTGACGGGTTTGAATATTGGCTGTCGTTGATTGCTGGTCGCTGACGGGCGGAGGAACGGAATCTTCCGATTGGCTGACCTCGTCGAATGACGTGGCGTCGCGGGCGGCGGTTGCGGCTGACGAACTATCCGCCTCTTCGATCGATTCGATCGAATCGGTGGTCCCATCCACCGTTTCCCAATCAACGCTCAGTTCCGTCGTATCGAGGGTTCGCCCCGCGCCCAGGTCCGCTTCGCTAACCGAATCCGTTTCGGGTGGGGTACTTTCTGCACGGACCGACCGATCAGCGGTACCGTTCGACGGAGTCGTGGTTTCAAGCGGCAGGTCAGTGTTTTGGTTGTTCTTGGTGATGGTCTCGGAGTCGGCATCGTCGTCGAGCGTCTTCGTGATGTCATCCTCCAGTTGGGACGATTCCATGAAATCGACGTTGGAATCGACATTTGCCGATTGGTTGGTGTCGGCAATCGACGGTGGCGGGGGCAAATCGATCAGCCGGGACCGCAGTGGTTCGTGCTGGTCGGCTGCGATTTCCGTTTGAAGTGGCTTGGATTTTGAAGGTTTGGCCGTGGCCTGCGGCAACTGTCGTGGTGCATGGGTCGCCGGAGGCTCAGTGATCCTCGCCGGAGGATTGACGACAAATTCTCCTTTGGGGGTCGCTCCAGGAACCATTTGCAATTGCACATAATCGTTGATTCCGGCGCGACGCCCGAGTATCCAGCTCGCATCGGTATTGGCATGAGTCGGCAAGGGCATCGGGTCGGACTTGCCGAGTTGGACACCCAAGCGGTGCGCACGTGCCCACGAATAGCCGGCTTGCCAGCCGGACTGAAACGCCGGTGTCGATTGTGGATAGCGGGATTCAATGGATTGCCAGGCCTCTTCGACGCTAAACGGCGGTGAGGCGTCGGCGACAGTTGAGGGCTGCGAGGGCTGCAGTTGTGCCGTCGCCGGCGGTGCGTTCAGGGTATGAGCGACGCCATGGCAGACAGGGCAACGTTCGCCGAGCCGGCAACCGCTTAACAAAACGATCGAAACAGCGAGGCAAATGGCCAGTCCATTACGGGCCGCCAGCTTTTTGATGGGCGAGTGGAGTCGAACGATCATGGTGGGTTGTTTCGTGGAACGTCCGAATTGCAAAATTGACACGACGAAACTTTTCGTTTCGTTCTGAAAGTCAGGTATCGGCGCCACAAGCGTCAAAACCCCGACTTGCTTGTCCGCGGAAACAAAATCCGGTATTTCCGCACAACGCGGCAAAACCGCATAACCCGAACGGCTGGTATAAATGCACGGACTGGGGACGAAAATCGATCGATAGTCCCCAGACTTGAGATTAAGGGCGTCGCCAAGAATCGCCCTGGGCCCCGGCGTACAGCCCAGCTAAGGGGCACAACCCCGTCAATCATCAGAGTCGGTCACTACCGCGCCCGTCGGCTATTGGTCGACGTCAAGTTCATCGATTTTGGCGGCGAGAATGAAATCATTTTCGCTCAGTCCCCCGATCGCGTGCGTCCAGATTTCGATCGACACGTTGCGGTACCCTTCAAGGTGCAAATCGGGATGGTGCGCGTCCGCTTCGGCGATTTCGGCCACGCGGTTAAAGAAATCCAAGCCGGCTAAGAAGTTCTTGACCTTCCAGTCTTTGCGAATTCGCTGCCCATCATGGGTCAGATACCAGCCAGGCAAATTTGACAGCTGTTGCTTTGCCTGGGGCAACGGGCAGGGATCGACTCCGCCCTCGCAGGGTACGCACTTTTTTTGGGTCAGTTCAGAACTCGTTTGAATTTCCATGGCAAGACCTGCAGAGGTTACGAAGATTCGTTGCCCGACGAGTGGGCGGTCTCGGGTGTCAGTTTCAGTGGTTCGGCATTAGCCTGCAATGCGTCGATGACGAACTGGATGTGCTCGTTGAGTTCCACGCCAAAATCTTCAGCCCCCCGCACCAGGTCGTCACGATTGACGGCCGCGGCGAAACTTTTTTGTTTCATTTTTTTACGGACACTCTTGGCCGTCATGCCGCGAATGCCTTCGGGCCGCACGTACGCGCAAGCCACTAGGAAACCGCATAGTTCGTCGCAAGCGTACAGAGCCTTGTCGAGCGTGGATTGGCGGGGGCAATCCGGCAAGTAGTCGGCATGCGATTTGATGGCGTAGATCACGTCGTCAGGATAACCGTGTTGCTTGAGGATCTCGGCGCCCTTCAGCGGGTGATCCGGAGGATTGGGCCATCGCTCATAATCGAAGTCGTGCAACAACCCGACCACGCCCCATTTCTCCACGTCTTCATTCCGCTGTTGCGCGTAGGCGCGCATGGCGGTTTCCACGGCCAACATATGGCGACGGAGGCCGTCGCCTGCCGTGTACTGGCACATTAAATCGTACGCCGATTGCCGATCAATCATGGCCTGCCGTCACCGCCATCTTTTTTCTTTTTGTCTTTTGGTGGATCCGCCGATTCCGCTTCCCCAGGCGGTTTGTCTTTGTCAGCCTTATCGCTTTCCGTCTTGTCGTCTTTTGATTTGTCGTCTTTTGATTTGTCCGCTTCGTCTCCCTCTTCGGTTTTCAGGTCGCCATCGCCGTGTTCGGGCGTGGGGTCTTCGATGGTTTTGCGTTCGCGCCAGGGTTCATTTTTCTGGTAGCTCTCCAGTTCTTTTTGCAGGTTTTCTCGTTGCTCTTCATCCTCGGCCAGCGCCACGGCTTTTTCCGCCCATTCCCTGGCCTTTTCAAAATCGCCGATTTCTGCGTAGCCGGAGGCAAGCGTGCTGAGAATGTGTGGCTTTTTGTATTCGGTCAGTTCACAGGCCTTGGTGCCCAACTCGATCGACCTTTGGCCGTCGCGCAATTCGTCGTCCGGCG
>JBFILF010000385.1:0-5470 GCA_041599835.1 Pirellulaceae bacterium | reverse complement strand
GGCGGCTGGAATACGGTTGGCAAAGACAGTCCCGACCGCAACCGCCCGGTCGATGAGAACCTGGACCTGTTCCAGCGGATGAAAAACGGGGAGTTTTCCGACGGGCAGTATACGCTCCGCGCCAAGATCGATATGGCTTCGCAAAACATGAACATGCGGGACCCGGCCATGTATCGGATTCGTCACGCCCGTCACCATCGCACGGGTGACGCCTGGTGTATTTATCCGACGTATGACTGGACACATGGCCAAAGTGACTCGTTCGAAGGCATCACGCACAGCTTGTGCACATTGGAATTTGAGAATCACCGTCCGCTGTACGACTGGTTCGTGGAGAAGCTGGGGATTTTTCATCCGCAGCAGATTGAATTCGCCAAGCTCAGTTTGTCCTACACCGTCATGAGTAAGCGAAAACTAAAGGAATTGGTGGAAGGCGGCTTTGTGGACGGTTGGGATGACCCGCGAATGCCGACCTTGCGCGCGTTGCGGCGGCGCGGGTACACGCCCGAGTCGATTCGCAATTTGTGCGCCCGCGTCGGCGTAACGAAATTTAACAGCTTGACCGACTTGGCGCTGTTGGAACAGAGCATTCGCGAACATCTCAATTCGGTGGCCCCGCGGCGCATGGCGGTATTGCAGCCGCTGAAGGTCGTGATTGAAAACTATCCAGAAGGGGAATGCGAGTGGCGCCCCGCCATCAACAACCCGGAAGATGAATCGGCGGGCACGCGGGAGATTCCTTTCGCCCGTGAGATTTTCATCGAACGGGATGATTTCATGGAAGATCCGCCCAAAAAGTTCTTTCGCTTGGGGCCGGGCCGTGAGGTGCGGCTGCGCTATGCTTATTTCCTGAAATGCAACGAGGTGATCAAGGACCCCGCCAGCGGCGAAATCATCGAATTGCGTTGCAGCTACGATCCCGAAACGGCGGGCGGCAAAGCGCCTGACGGACGCAAAGTCAAAGGGACGATCCATTGGGTGTCCGCCGCGCTCGCGGTCGACGCGGAAGTCCGCCTGTACGACGTGCTGTACCAAATGGAAAACCCGGGCGACGTCCCGGAAGGCGCGGACTGGAAATCGTTTATCAATCCGGATTCCCTGAGCGTTCTGACCGGCTGTAAACTTGAGCCGTCATTTGGGCAAGCCGCGCCTGGTGATCAATTTCAGTTCGAACGACTCGGCTATTTTTGCGTGGACACCAAAGACTCGTTGCCCGATCAACTGGTGTTTAATCGGACGGTGACGCTAAAAGATTCCTGGGCTAAACAGCGCGACAAGCCGAGCCGCTGAGTCCGGCACCGTCAGATCGTCGAGCGTGTTTGGGCGGCTCCGTTGGAAACCACATTCTCGTGCAGCATCGCGCGATTGACCGCGTTGACGATGGCCTTCAGTGACGCTTCGACCAGATTCGGCGAGACGCCGCGGCCGCGGTATATGTCCCCGCGATAGCGCAGATCGACGTTGACATCCACCGTGGCGTCCCCGCCAATTGATAGGCTTTGTGCCTGGTAGTTCGCGCACTCCAGGTCCATGTTAACCAGAGACCGGATCACTTTGAACGCGGCGTGAATCGGGCCGCGAAGGCTGCCGTCTTCGCCGGCAACCGTTTCGTCGCCGCGCCGCAAACGCACGTGTATCGATTGCTCCGTGCCGCTTTGCGACTGCAATGCGTAGTCCTGCAGCGCCCATTCCAGGTTGGTGGCGCCGAATATTTCTTGCTCGATCAGCGCTACAATATCGCCGTCGTAAATCTCCTTTTTCTGATCGGCCAGCACCTTGAATTTTTCGAAAATATGTCGGATCTGATCGCTGTCTAGATCATAGCCGAGTTGCCGCGCGCGATCGGCCAGCGCCGCACGGCCACTGTGTTTGCCAAGCACCAGGTCGGTCTTGGCGAACCCCACGTCTTCCGGCCGCATGATTTCGTAGGTTGTCCGTTCTTTGAGCATTCCATCCTGGTGAATGCCGGCTTCGTGCGCGAATGCGTTGCGGCCGACAATCGCCTTGTTGCGCTGAACCTGCAAACCGGTGATCACCGACACCAGCTGGCTGGTCGGGACCAATCGCTGGCTGTTGATGCGCGTGTCGCAGTGATAAAAATCGCCGCGGGTCCGCATCGCCATCACTACTTCTTCCAGCGAGCAGTTGCCTGCCCGTTCACCAATCCCATTGATCGTGCACTCGACTTGGCCCGCGCCGTTTTCGACCGCGGCCAGACTATTGGCGACCGCCAATCCCAAATCGTTGTGGCAATGCACGCTAATCACGGCCCGGTCAATGTTGGGGACACGATTCATTAACGATTTGATCACGCCACCCATGTGCTCCGGTGTGGCGTAGCCAACGGTGTCGGGAATATTGACGGTGGTGGCGCCAGCCTCGATGGCCGCTTCGACGACGCGGCACAGAAAATCGATTTCTGTACGAGCGGCATCTTCCGGCGAAAACTCCACGTTGTCGCAGTAACCCACGGCGCGTTTGACACCTTCGACCGAGCGGCTGACAATCTCGTCCGGCGACATTCGGAGTTTGAATTGGCGGTGGATGGCACTGGTCGCCAGGAACACGTGGATGCGTGGATCTTCGTTGTTTTTCAAAGCTTCCCAGGCCCGGTCGATGTCCGCTTCGGCACACCGAGCCAAGCCGCAAATCGTCGAACCCGTGAACTGGTTGGCAATTTCCTGAACCGCTTCAAAATCACCGGGTGACGCGATCGGAAACCCGGCTTCAATCACATCCACACCCAAGTCAATGAGGGCCTGTGCCACCTGCATTTTCTCGGCGAGATTCATGCTCGCGCCCGGCGATTGCTCGCCATCCCGCAAGGTCGTATCGAATATTTTGATCATCCGCTTGTCGGGCATGTCAGACACCTGGACGCGCTGATTGCACCGCGCGCTCGAAAAAGAAACTGCCGGGTCTCGGCCAAACCATTTGGTACCCCTTGTTGGCGGCCGGATGGATCGCGCCGCCGAGAACAGGCCACCCTATCTCGCCATCCATGGCCTGCCGACTTCGTTGCCGGCCATCGACATTAAATCGCGGGTCGCCCGCGCTATTGTAATTTGTCGCCGAAAAAAGCGTCAAGCTTATGGCAAAACCATCATCAGGTTTTGGGAAGCGAAACCAACTAAATCTCTGGTTTCACGTCGAATCATTTTTTATTGCCGCCAATCCAGGGCGAGACACTTTGCATGCCTCTCCGGACAGTTTTCCAACCCATGGTGCCGCCAGCTGACTCGGTGAGCGGTCGTGGCAATCCCGCCAAGCCGCGGGGGTGGCCGCGCGTTCCGGCTATAGCGGTTTTAGGTTTTGGGGCGCAGCATTGAGTGGCCTTTTCAACGGCCTGCCTGATTTTGCCTGCCGCAGTAACCTAAGCTTGAGTTGAGACTTCGACCGGCCATTTCAGGATCACGCTGATGACTAACAGTCCCACCGCCAATTTTCAAGAAGTTGTTCAGGCTTTGCTAAACGAAGACCAACTGTTCAGCATGCGCGAAAAACGGGCGACCTCCCGCCAAAGCTTCGTCCGCCAGGTTTCGATTGTCTATTGCAGCCAGCCCACCCAACGACGCACCGGATTCACCCGCGATTTGTCCGATTCGGGCATCGGCTTGATCCACAAGTTTCCAGTCCAAACCGGCGACAAGGCATTCGTCACGATTCATCGCCTGTGGGACGCGCCCATCGTGCTTAAATGCGAAGCCTGCTGGTCGTCACCAGAGCAACAGGGTTGGCACACTTCGGGCTGGAGCATACTGTCGGTCGAGAGCGACCTCGGCTAGCAGAATCCAGTTGTCGCACACTTGCCGTCGCGCTACGGCACGATCAGATACCGCAACAAATTCCTCACGGGCTGTCCGTCCACATACAGTTTTGGTGAGCCGAAAATGCCCTGGCCGGCGTACGCGCTGGGCGGCATGTTGCGCAACGACACCAACGGCGTATATTGGGTGCGCGCCGGCGGAATCATCGTGGTCACCGTTCCTCCCGTCGCCGTTGGCAAAGCCGGAGGCAGCGAGGCCGCAGGCGGCGTTAAACCCGACAATGAAACGGGCGCCAACGTGGACGTGCCACCAGGCAGGCAACAGTTGGGACGCATGGCGTACGTCCAATGGGTCGGCACGCCCAGCGAGGGTACTCGAGGGGTGATCAGGTTAGCCTGACGAAAACCAGATTGAAGCTGCGGTTGTCCTTGATTCACATTGCCTGCCGACAGGGAAGGGTCAAGCACGCTGCGAGCTGCAACCTGCGTCGGCGCGGGGCCAACCGGCGGTGCCGAATTTTGTTGTGTTTCCTGACCGGGGAAGTAAACGCTGGCAACTACGCCGCCACCCGGCAAGGGCGATGCCGACTCAATAAATTCCGCCCGGTATTCGACAGGCTGCCCGCCGGCAGATTGACCCCACACCTCCATGGAATTGCAATGGCCAACTGCGATGCACAAAGCCATCGCCAACGTAATTCGAATCATACCGAACTTCCTTTCCACGTCGCCTACACGGTCGCGGTTCCGTTTTTGAGGCAACGAGGTTAATTGCTTTGATGAAAAACACCGTTGTGGTACGCAGCCAACGTCTCGGCAGTTCACCAACGAACCGGAGTTTCCGTGCTGTTTTCCAAATCGTCGACACGTTTACCAAACACCCGCAAAAAGGCCAACATCAACGCGATGCCGATGGGCAGCACAATCCAAAAGGGAATGCCCCATCCGACCGGCAGCGTCCCGCAAATGACCGAAATTACGCCCACTACCATGGCGTATGGCAGTTGGGTGCGAACGTGCGCGACATGATCACAACTGCTGGCTTGAGACGATAGCACCGTGGTGTCTGAAATCGGCGAACAGTGATCGCCAAAGATCGATCCGGCCAAAACGCCGCCAATCGACGCCAACATGATCGGGTGATTGGGGGGGCATTGCCCGTACTCGTTAACGGCAAGTCGAAAGATCACTTCGATGACAATCGGCGTCAAAATTCCCATCGTCCCCCAACTGGTTCCTGTGGCGAACGCGACAAACGAAGCCAGCAAGAACACGGCCGTCGGCATCCACTCGATGGCCGTCATGGTTTGGTAAACGTCAAACCACCAGGACGACATCCAGTCTGGTTGTTGCTGGATCGTCAACAGCGCGCCCAAGAACGCGCCGGTACCTAACGCATCCTTGTCGGTAACGAGTTTGAGCGTCCAGGCCAGCACCAGAATCCCGCAAGCCGGAATTACTTTCTTGATGCCTTCAAACGCGGCCGAATAAACTTGAAGCGAACTCAATAGTCGTTGCCCGCGGACCAGCAAGACCGCCACGATTAACGACGCCAGCGATGCGTAAACCAACGCCAAATACGAATCGGCTTTGCCAAATACGTTGTACAAAGTCCACTCGCTGCCCTCTGAACGGATGGCGGCCTGCCCGGTGGTAATCAACAACAGCACCAACAGTCCGACCATGGTTCCCACGGGCAGCGCC
>JBFILF010000384.1:0-5495 GCA_041599835.1 Pirellulaceae bacterium | reverse complement strand
TTCGAAGCCAACCTGGACGAAAAGAAATATCAGGAAGCCTATGAAATGGCCAAAGCGGATGAATCGTTTCTGGGCAATGTGCTGTCGACCGGCCTGGCCAAGCTGACTTCGGGTTACGTTCAAGCTGTCGAAGGCATGCAGGAAGTCGGTGAAGAAGAGAGTATGAAGCTGGATCACCGCCTCAGTTACCTGGCTTTGATCGGCACCATCTCACCCATGATTGGCCTGTTTGGCACGGTGCACGGCATGATCGACTCGTTCAGCTATATCGCCATTGCTGGCGGTTCACCCGATCCAAATATTCTCGCCGAAGGCATTTCCACGGCGCTGGTCACCACGCTGATCGGTCTGGCAATCGCGATTCCGGCGATTGCCGCCTACAACATTTTGCGCAACCGGATTCAGCGGCTGGTGCTGGAGGTCGGCATTGTCAGTGAAGCGTTGATGAGCCGGTTTGAAAATATATCCGGCGCCAAGGCGTAAGTTGGCTGGCCCGTTGTTTCACACCCATTTGTTCTCATAACCAAACCGACGTTACCTGCCGATGCGATTTCGACGAAAACACGACCCGATCCTGGAAGGCGATTTGACGCCGATGATCGATATGACGTTTCAGCTGATCGCGTTTTTCATGCTGATCATTAATTTCTCCAAAGTTGAAAAAAGCGAAGAGATCCAGTTGCCGCTGAGCGATCTGGCCAAGCCGCCCGAAGAGCCGCCTCCGTACAAAATCGTTTTGAATCTGGAAGAAGACGGCAGCGTCAAGCATGCCGGACAAACCATCAACCGGATTGAGCTGCTAAATCCCATTTTGAAGCGCGAAATTGACATTGCGCTCCGCGAAAACATCCCCACCTCCGACATTCACGTGATCATTCGCGCCGACAAGAATGTCAAAACGGGATTGGTCCAGGAGCTGATGGCCAAGTGCCAGGAAAACGATTTGGAAACGTTTGCGCTGCGCGTCAACGAACGCCTGCGCTAGCGGTGCGCGCGCAGTCAGACATCGATCGGTTCAAATAACGTTTGACTTATGAAAATTCGCGGTTACGACAAACGGGCCACTGAGATCAAGCTGCAAATGACGCCGCTGATCGACATCGTGTTCCAGTTGCTGGTATTTTTCATCATGACCTACAAAGTCACGGCCATGGAGGGCGACTACAACATCAAAATGCCGCTGGCTGCCGAGGAGCAAACGTTGACCACCGAAACCCTGGAAGACGTGTTGATGGTCAAACTCAATGCCGACAGCAATCGCAATCTGGTCAGCATGGACGTGAAATACGGTATGGAAGAGAAGCGATTTGTGCGCGAGGGATCCGATCCAGCGGCGATTTTCAATTCGCTTCGCAGCTTCGTAATTGGAGCCGTGGCCGGCAGCGGCGACCCGGCCTCTGGCAGCGACGTCGAAGCCGAAATCGAAACCAGTTTTGAATTGCGCTACGAAGAAACGGTCCGCGCCATCGAGTCGCTGTCGGGTTATAAAACGGACGACGGCCAAATCATCAAACTGATCGAAAAGATCAAATTTCGCGACGCCCGCTAACTTGCGCCCGCTAACTTGCGCCCGCCTATTTACTGGCGCAACACCACGGCCACATCCTGCTTGGCTTCGACGCGGCCGACCAGACAAGCGGCCGCGGCGCCGCCAGCCTGTGTTTGCTGGACCAACTCGTCCGCCCGGTCCGCGGCAACGCTAATTAGCAAACCGCCGGATGTCTGGGCGTCAAAAACGAATTCGGCCAACCGCGGATCGGCATTGGATTCGATCCGCAAGACTGGATCGAGAAAGGTGCGGTTGGTGGCACTGGCGCGGGTTTGGTTGCCCCGTTGGGACAGCTCCATCGCACCCGGCAACAATGGCAATCGGCTCAACTCCAAAATGACGGTCACCCTGCTGGACTGTGCCAATTCGGCAGCGTGACCCGCCAGTCCAAATCCGGTCACATCGGTGGCGGCGCGTGCCGCCACAGCAACGGCTGCCTGGCTGGCGGCCGCGTTGAGCATGGCCATGCTTTCGCAGGCGGTCGACATAACCGATGCGGGACAGCGGTTCGCCTTGTATGCCGTGGTCACGAATCCGGTGCCCAGGGGTTTTGTCAACACCAGCACATCGCCGGGCCGCGCCTGCTGGTTGGTCATCAACTGATCCGGGTGCACCACCCCGGTAACCGACAGGCCGTATTTAATTTCGGTATCGCGGACCGAGTGGCCGCCGGCAATGACCGCCCCCGCCAGCAACACGCGGTCCGCGCCGCCGCGAAGTATTTCGCTCAACACTTCCAGTTCCAACCGGTCGTCGGGAAAGCCCACGATGTTCAAGGCCGTTTTGGGCTGCGCGCCCATCGCGTAAATGTCGCCCAGCGAATTGGCCGCGGCAATCTGACCAAACGTAAACGGATCGTCGACTAGCGGCGGAAAAAAATCCAGCGACTGCACGATCAACAAATCATCGCGCAGCCGGTACACGCCGCTGTCACTAAATCCTTCCGTGCCAACGATCAAATTCTCGTCGTCGAACTTCGGCAAATTCCGCACCACCTGTGCGGTGCCCGCTTGGGGTAACTTGCCCGCTCAGCCGGCGCAGCTGGCGTAGTCAACGAGGCGCTTTTTCTTGCCCCACAGTCGCATCGCATCATCCAAAAAACGTTATTGCCCGCTCAACTCGTCAGGCTCAATCTCATTCTATCGTAGCCGCTACGTAATCAGCGATACCCGACGCGCGCCATTTAAAGGCGAATCAGATTCGAATGTCACGCCCACAGCCGCATTTCAATTTCTTATAATCAGTTAATGTTCTCAAATGCACTAGGGTTCTATGGCGAGACAATGCATCGGCGGTCGTTTTGCAGTGCTTGCGCATGGTGGCTGTCGACACGTCACTGGAGTTTCGGCAGATCCGCCGGGGCGCCTGGACCGGACCCGTTGATTCAGTCCATTTCCCGGCAGACTTTATGGAGCAACCTTGACGGACAGTCCACGACCTGGTTTCATCCGCGGGCCTGCATGGTGCCCGATGGCCGCGGCGGACACGTTGCCCTGATGACGCTGCAATCCATCCGCGGCTCGGATTATTTTGGCCCGGTGCATGAGTCCGTTTCGCGTGACCTGGGGCAAACCTGGTCGGATCCGAAGCCAGTTCCATCTTTGGGGAGAACGCCAGTTGCCGGCCACAAGGGGTTGCAGCAAGGCGTCTGCGACGTGGTGCCCCAATATCACCCGGCGACGAACACGGTGTTGGCATTGGGCCACGTCGTTTTTTATCGCGGCGAACGATTTTCGTCCGCCGATCAATTGGCGCGCTATCCCATCTACGCCATCCGTCACGCCGACGGCACGTGGAGTGATGCGCGCAAGCTGGCCTGGGACGATCCCCGAGGCAGTTTCATCTATTCCAACAACTGTGGCCAACGCGTGAATTTGCCAGGCGGCGACATTCAGTTGGCGTTTACCTTCGGACCGCAATCCCAGCATCGCATGGTGGCGGGCATCCGCTGCGCCTTTGACGGCCAGTCGCTGACGATTCGCCGCGTCGGTCCGCCGCTCAAACATCCGGTGAAGCGTGGATTGTTGGAACCGTCGGTGACCCGGTTTGGCGAGCGTTTTTATTTGACGATTCGCGCCGAAGACGACCGCGGCTATGTCTGTGTCAGTGACGATGGCCTTAATTGGTCGGACAAAAAACCCTGGTGCTGGGAGGACGGCACGCCATTGCAGATGTCGACAACCCAGCAGCATTGGCTGACCCATTCGGAGGGGCTGTTTTTGGTATATACCCGCAAAGACCCTTCCAACCTCAACGTGATTCGCTGGCGGGCGCCGTTGTTTGTGGCCCGCGTCAATCCGGAGAATTTGCGGCTGATCCGCGATACCGAACGCATTGCTGTGCCGTTAGAAGGCGACGGCATCGACGAGCCGGACGGCGTACCGCTAATGGGGAACTTCAACGTGAATCCAGCGACGGAGC
This sequence comes from Pirellulaceae bacterium, assembly GCA_041599835.1. Lineage (GTDB taxonomy): Bacteria > Planctomycetota > Planctomycetia > Pirellulales > Pirellulaceae > CAJQPP01. The sequence goes on along the minus strand of JBFILF010000384.1, from coordinate 1,525 downwards.
ACGAATCCTGGGTTACCGTCGGTTCGTGGCTGCCGCGCCGGGACGCCCGTGGCGCTGTCCACTTGGCACGTTTCCACTGGAACCGGGCGAATACATCCGGTCTGTTCGGGTAACCGGACTGGGGAATCACAAAAAAACGTGATTCGGGAGGTTGCCGAGTTTAACAATGGGTCAGTGATTTGAGCGACCATTAAGGCCGACGCAGCCGTGCGATCACGACAGTACCGATCCCGCCGGCCACCACCAACGCGATCATCAGTCCATACGAGGCGCTGCCGGCGGCCAACAAGACCAGGCAACTTGCGGCGATACTGATCCACATCACGGCAATGGCAAATAGCTTGGCGGATGCCGGGATGGGCGTCTGGCGATCGAGGTATTTGTGGAACGGTGCGAAAAAACGGCTGCGAACCAATATGCGCTCCAGCCGCGGCGAACTTTTGGTGAGGCAGATCGACGCGAGAATCAGCGGCCCCGCGGTCGGGATGCCGGGCAAAAACACTCCGATCGCGCCAAGCCCTACAAAAAACAATCCGGTGACGATCAGCGCGCCGCGCTTGATCAATGGCATCCGCGTCGCGTCGCTGTCGCTCGGTTGAGCGGAGGAACCGCTGTCGGATGCATGTTTCGTTTCGGTTAACAATATTTCTCTACCGTTGTTTGCGGAGTAGTCACCCTGGGCTGACGATGCAGTGTCCCACGTTCGTTTGACCTATTCTACAGATTTTGTCAACAGTCGCATCGTGCGCCCGCTGGGTCAAAAAACGGCGAGTGGCCCGAAAACCACTCGCCGTAATTGTTAATCAACGTCCGTCCCACTGGACGGACCCACCGCAGCTGCTATGGCGTGATATTCCAGAACACGTGGTCGACACGCGTTCGGAATGGCAGGTACAGGTTGGCGGTCCGCACGACCCACCACGGCAAGCCGTTCTGGTAACGAAGCCGCGCCTGCATCGCCCGCGTGCCCGGTTGCACGAACCGCGATGGGTCGCCGCCCGGCGTCAACGTAACCAACGTATCGGTGGCGGCCGTATTGACCGTACCGATCACTTCAAACTGACCCGTGTTGTAATTCATCAACTCGACCCGCTGGTCGATCATTCCGACAAAGTTCATCGTTTGCGATTCGATATTAAACGACAGCTGGGTTGGCGTCGTGGTTGGTGATGTGGTATCAACTGTAAACATCAACTGCCATCGGCTGGCCAGGAACTGCGGATCCAATATCAGATATTGGTCATCGCTGCTTTGCAATTCCGGCACGCCACCGGCATTTACCGATCCAAGGATGACGTCAAAAGCCAGTGGCGTTACCGATTCCTCGCAACCGACAATTTGCATTTCGACGCCGTCCACACCGGCTTCCACGATCGATCCGTTGATTAGATCGGAGGCCGTAAAGCGGACGCGCATCTGGCTGGTCGGCGCGATCGTGTCACTTATGCGGAACGAGCGTTTATGCCAACCGCCAGTCACCTCCGGTCCTGTGGGGCCGACGGTCTCGAGGTTGACCCAACTGCTC
>JBFILF010000383.1:0-5501 GCA_041599835.1 Pirellulaceae bacterium | reverse complement strand
GCAAGGACTCATTTGGATCGCAGAAACCAGATCAAGGCAACGACGGCCACCAAGCCAATCACCAGAGAGCCGTATAATCGAAGCGGTTTCCACCTGGCCTTTTCAGCTGAAAATTGAACGCCTTCGATCGACTCCAGCGCTCGAGAATCCAGGATTTTTACGATTTTTCCATCGTGAAATTCATAACGCAGGTTATCTCTGGGCATATGAGCAACCCCGGTTCCGTTGGGAACCTCCAACTGCGGATTTTCCCAAACAATCAAGTCATTCTGCGGGCCAGCATTCGGTTCCAAGTTTATTTCGAACGAGTCGCTGAATGATGTTTCCCGCCCATCCTGGCGCTTCGCCAGATAGTCACATTTAGCTCGTATCGGGAATCGCTTTCCGTTGACCGTATTGTACTCAATCGAGTGGCAACGACTCCGCTCATACACATATACCGTTCCGGGCTCTTGTCTCTCGTGGATTTGCTCGCCTAGTTTGTGTTCCGCCGAAAGCCAATCTACAATGTTGATTTCACGCACGTACTCAACGATGGCCATCTGGTCAGACTTGTCCAACTCCATTCGGTGATCGCCGTTTTCGGGCACGCCAAACTTCACCATTATCACGTCTGAATCAGACGTGGATTCCACAATATCCAGCGAGTCGCGACGCTTGAACAGATCTTCGAGAGTCGGGATTTTGGGCGCGACCGGCGCAAACAGCGGGAATGACGCCGGTAAAAACATCGATGCACTATCTGGGTAAACAAAGACAGCCAGCCGTTTAGTGCGTTGCGAGCCGGGAAAATAATCACATTGAATTTTGCAGGAAAATTCCGGAAACAGCGAGTAAACGGAAATTTGGTGCGGCAATGATGAGGACGAATCTAGCCGAAACCGCTCGATTTCTAAACGACTCCGCGATCCGTCTGCTGTCGACCATCGGGAGATCATTTGCTTGGCCCGCGCCTGACCGGCGCGGTTGAACTCAATTTTTTCAATTCGCAAGTGGTGCGCAAAATTCAACTGGTCAATTTCGCGAAGTAATTCTTCGATGTGACCCGGCGTAAGCTGCTGATATCCCGGCAAACATGCCAGCTGGAAATGACACACGGCGCACACCGAAAATGATATCAGGCAGCGCACTCGGAGCCGATTTGTTCGTGTCATCAAATAATGCAACGAATCTCAAACACGCACGCAGCGCAGAGTATTAATAAAAGACTGGAATTGCCCTCACGCAAGCGTCAGGGTCATCGCCCTGCCATTCGAACGAGTCCTGAGAATCGCAGCGATCGTTCTGTTCTCGGCAATACTCTTCCGTTTCGTAAAGCTCCGTCAATTTTCCAAAGGGCGGCACCTTGACCTCGACTCGCCATTCATATTGACCGCAATCGGCTGATGGCGCTCCCGTACATTTTTTATAGTCGTATTCGTAACCGTCTGGCATATTGCAATCGGGCAAACCTCCTATCACCGTTACCATCTGTTGTTCCCAAGCAGGTTTAGATCCAGTGGCATAGGCGACAAGACAACTCAACAGTGTGACGGCAAGCACAGCATGTGGTTTAATAATCATGGTCGTTTCCCTATAAGATTCGGCGAAAAGACTCAACCAACCTAACAACAAGCGGACCGAGTGTATAACAATGTCATTAGCGCGTCAAAAATATAAATAAAATGTCGAGAATTGAGCCTGGTAATGTTTGATACACGGAAAAAACTCGGAAATCGTTCACGCCGCCACGGACGCACGGTGGGTTTTGGTTACGCTGGCAGTCGGCACGTGCGTCCACTCTCCGCCAGGAGACTAACCACGCCGGCAATCGAGTCGCCAGCTCCCTTTGCATCCTATCGGAAACGAATCGAACGAGCAGCGATCAGGTCCGCCTCAGCTAAAACCGACGGCGACTCTGATTCTCCTTAATCCGTTTCGGGCAATTGATTGTTGTCGAGCAGCAGCGGCTGTTCATCCGTGTGGTTTGCAACTGCCGACCGCGCGCGACGCAGGTCATTGCTGACGATTGAGACACCTTGCGTGCTGCCTGTCAGTTCAACAAAGGTACCGGTTCCAGCCGGGGCGCGGCAATGCCGAATGAAGGCGCCGTCGACATCTTTCAAGCCAATGGCAGGCTCGATAGAGCCGGCTGATTGTCGTCCCACAAATCCTTCGATCTCCAGATTATTTACATTCCAGCAGCGCAAGGCGCTGCCCCATTGCGATTGTTCGGGTTGGTTCCAATCCACCCGAATATCACGAAGCGTCAAATCATGCACGTGTCGGAAGAACATGCCATAGGGACTGCCGTGGTGGAAACCGTAAATCGGGTATGGGTAGGGCGGGGCGGCGTTGAACTCGCTAATTTTCCCGCCGAACATGGTGAACCGGATATTGTCCAGAGTCAGTCCCTTCACATATCCGTCACGGGCGCCGTTAACACAAACCAGTCCGTTGGCCGTGGCGATCACATTGGAAATCAAGACATTTTTCAGTACGCCGGGCGGCGGCAGATCGGTGTCAGCCGGAATTTCGGTTTCTACGTACAGCGGGAAAGACCAAATATAGATGGCAGTCCCTCCGCCCTGAAACCGCTCGGTCGTGTGCATCACAATATTCTCGATCACGACGCCATCAACGACGATTTCATTCCATATGCGAAACCCAATCCCGCAACCGGAATCACGAATCGTGCAATTGGAAATGCTCAGATTGCGCACGCCGGAGATCATCAGCGCCGTTTCCGAACTCTGCAAGTTGCAGTTGGTGATCGCCACGTCCCGGTTGTCGCCGACGAGTGCAATACAATCGTCGCCAGTGATCAAATCGCAATCGGAAATCCGCACGCGCCGGCAATTCCACAAGTTGAAACCGTCGGTGTTGGGTCCGTCTTCTTCGTAGACGCCATTCCGCATTGAGATGCCGCGAATGGCAATCTGCTCGCAATCTTCAAATCCGACATTCCAAAATGCACCGTAGTTAATCTGGACATTTTCCAATCTGATGTTGTGGCAGCGGTCAAATCGAATCATGTCCTTGGTGCGGGGCAAGTCAATTTCTTTGTCAATCCACCGTTGCAATCGCCCGTTGTCCCAAAATGACGGGCCGTTACCGTTGATTTCTCCGTCTCCGCAGATCACCAGGTCACGCGCATCCGTCGCATAAAATAAATGCGGTTTTTCCGCGTCGTAATCATCCAGGTTTTTGCTGCCCCACACCGTGCAACCATTTTCCAGGTACAGCGACACATGATCGCGCAGCCGGACCGTTCCGCACAGGTAATCGCCTGCAGGAAAATACACACAGCCCCCTCCGTCAGCGGCCGCGCGGTCCACGGCGGCCTGAACGGCCCGCGTATCGAGCGATGTTCCGTCACCGATCGCACCAAAATCCTGGACATTGTGCGCAGGAATCGAAGACCCCAAAATAGCTTTCGCGGCAGATTGCTGCCTTGGCTTTTGGTGCATGCATCCGCCCAAAATTGCCAACGCACAAAAGATCAGAAACAGAATTGAGAATAACCGCATAATTTCCATCCAATAATTAGATGGTGATGGCTCTTTGTAGCCGCCGTCGACTTGAATAAGGACTTCGTTGCCGCAGTCGCCCAGACTGTGGACATCGGGCCGGCCACCGTTATCGTTCAAATAAACCATGGAAACAAAATTGTGCCAGTTGCTCTGCCTTATGTCGATTATTTTGGTTGGTATTTCTACCGGCCGTGCGGACGCCATGGACGTCAGCGTGTGGGCAACGGGCAGCACCGAAAAGGTCCAGGATCAACGGCGATCGGATTTGCCGCACGACGGCGATTGGGATGCCGATACCCAAACGATGAAACTTTCCGCGGTTCGTGGTGAACACGCACCGTTCCAGATTGTCATAACAGCTACGGATGAAGAAGTGTCGGGCGTCTGGTTGGACGCGACGTCACTGCGCAGTCGCGCCGACGAGATTTCCGCTGAGGTCATCCGGCTGTACCTCGTCCATCAGGTTAACGTGTATGCAGCGACGAATGATCGCGGCCAACGTGGCCGTTGGCCGGACGCATTGGTGCCGCTGTCAAAACCGTTTGACATGCGATTTTTCTGGATCAGCCAAACTCGGCAACATCAAAGCGTGTGGGTCGATGTCGTCGTCCCCCGCGAGCAGCCGCCAGGCACCTACCGAGGCGCCATTCGCGTGACGTCCGGCGAACGTAAGCTGGGTGTGGTCAATATTGAATTGACGGTACATGACATTCAGTTGCCGGCCGAGCGCCGTTTTCCGGTTCACGTCGGGTTGTACGAAGATCAGATTGCCCGCCTGCATGGTGTGTCCTCCGACAGTCCGCAGTTCCATCAGATTTTTAAAAACTATTTACGGTTTTTCCTCGACAATCGATTGGATCCGCGCACGTCGCCCGGTTTCACGGGCCGGGTGGAAAATGGAAAGTACACGTTGGAATGGACGCGGCCCGACTTGGAGCAGCTGTTTCTGAGACATGGTCGAGTTCAATATTTGATATCACCCGTCCCCGGTGGCGTCGAGCGTCCGGGCAATGACGAAGAATTTCCCGACCAGTACCTGCAGTACGTTCGACAGCACGTTCGGCAGGTAATTGACCACGCAAAACAAAGCGGTTGGCACGAGCGGCTCGGTTTCCAAGTTCCGGTCGACGAACCCAACACCGCCGCGGAGTACGCTGCCGTTCGTCGTTGGGCGGACGCGATTCGGTCAGTCGATCCGGCCTTGCCGATTGCCATTACGGAACAGCCGAAGCCGGAAAATGAGCGATGGGGTTCGTTGATTGGTCACACCAACAGTTGGATCATCAACGGCAACTACCTGTTTCGCGACGCGGAGTCGATCGAAGTGCGGCGCAGGGCCGGCGATCAAGTCATGTGGTACATGAGTTGTGATCAGCTGTTTCCGCAACCCAATGTGTATATTGACCGCGCGGCCGCCGATATGCGGATGGTTCCCTGGATCAGTTGGCGGTACCGCATGTCGGGGATGTTGTACTGGAATGCAGCTTTCTGGCAGCAAGTTCGCGATCCGTGGCTGGACCCGGTGACGTGGAAATCGATGCCGTGCAATCTGCCGGCTGCTGGAGAAGGCTCCCTGATCTATCCGGGCAATTTGGCGCGCCGTTACACCGGGCAGGACAACATCGATGGACCGATTGGATCGATGCGGCTGGCGCTATTGCGTGAAGGCCTGGAAGAACTTGAACTTTTGCGGTTATTAAGCGAACGCAGAGGGCAGGCCCAGGTGGACGCGATCGTCGAGACGATTTGCCGCAACATTCGCGATTTCACCCGCGACCCGAACGCCATTGACGCCGCCCGAGCGCTCGTGGTCCAGGAGCTTGTTAAACTCAATCAATGACCTCATGTTCAGCGATGCAGCCAAAGTGCGATTCCTTTGCGCTTCAAAATGGTGAGCGATGAAAAATGGTGAGCGATGAAAAATGGTGAGCGATGAAAAATGGTGAGCGATGAAAAATGGTGAGCGATGATCTAACTTTTGAATCAATG
>JBFILF010000382.1:0-5512 GCA_041599835.1 Pirellulaceae bacterium | reverse complement strand
TCGAGGCCCGCGTCGGCCAGCAGCGGCCAGTGTTGTAAAACTGGGTGAACCTCAAACCCTGTTCCGCCAACTTATCAACGTTTGGTGTGTCGATTTCGCCGCCATAGCATCCCAGGTCAGAATATCCGAGATCGTCCACGAGGATGATCATCACGTTGGGGCGTGCATCCGCCTCGACCGGCTTGGCCAACAGAGGTGCGCAGACGGCGATCAACACCAGGATGATAGATCTAATTCTCATTTGTTAATACCGAGAGTGTTTTTGTTGGCACTAAGTGTTTTTTCAACCGCGTGAGCGGCGACAGCATGTAGTCGTGGGCGTCAGCCCACGGACAACAATGAAATAATTCCAAGCCCTGAAGGGGCGACAGAGATCCTTGTCATTATCCTAGTCATTGTCCTCTTCCGATACGAGCGTGCACTCCAGCTGGCGAATGACAATTGGAAAGGCGGAACAAAAAACGGAGCCGCGACCGTGAGGGAGCGAGCACGATTACCACTTTAATCGGAATGAAACGATGGGAATGCAGAGTGCAGAACAACGAGTGCTGAATGCCGAGGTGCCTGGGTGTGTTGTTTACAGGAGCACACCGAGGCATCGGAGCCAATTCCTCTGTTCTCTCTGCGGCCTTCTGTGCAAAAAGCAGTTACCCGCCTCACTCTGCATTCGTCACTCAGCATGAAACACTTGTGAGGGATTGCCACTTGCGAGCGGCCCGCGAATATTGAAAATTTATGTTCCCCGGCCCCTATAGCTCAGCTGGTAGAGCAACTGACTCTTAATCAGTAGGTCCTAGGTTCGAGCCCTAGTGGGGGCACTGGCTAATAAAAGTTCCTGCTCACGAGGGCTTGGTCAACACGTTGCAAACGTATTGCCAGTTGCCCGATTTGATCTGGCGGTACAGATAGGTGTTCGGAACGGCCGCGTAATTGTAAAACGCCGTGCGGAATATCCACGAATCGTACAGCGCGTCAACCAGTTGTCGACGGCGTTGGCTGTCCAGGTCGCAGGCCTTGATTACCGGCTCGTTGATCGATTCTCGTCTGGCAAACACAAAACCTGAGCGCTCGAGATTTTGCTCGATCGTGCCGACGCCGGACTTGTCTTCAATGTCCGCGTACAAAAAGTGACCATGGGGACGCAGCACGCGAAAGACCTCGCGGTAAAACTTTTCGCGCGACGGGTAGCAAAACGCCGACTCGACGTTGAATACACTGTCAAAGCTTTCGTCCGCAAACGGCAGATTTTCGGAATCCCCCTGCACAAACTTCAGGCAATTGACCTGGTGACGTGTGCGGCACAACGCGATGCCCCGCTCCGACAAATCGAGTCCGACCGCCGTTCGCGGTCTCATGTAACGACTGAGATACGAAATCCCGCCGCCGCGTCCGCAGCCGACATCGAGAATGTCCTGGCCTTCGATCCCCGCCATATCGGCCAAATGATGATACAGCTGCACGCCATAACGTTCGCTCTCGTCATCGATATCCAGGTCTACCTCGGTCGCGCCAGCGTAACCGTAATTCATGCAGCTGAAATCATCGGGCAACTTGGTCGCCAGGTATTGATAAAACCACCGCCAACCGCGTTTCTTTAGCCAGGGAATTCTGCCGCAGCTGACCAGCGCCATCAACGCCATTGAGGTTCGCGTCATTGACCATGACTTTCGTAAACAATTAGTTGGCCCCGCCCGTCCATCGACCAATCTCGATGGCGTTCATCTTGTCGGATACATGAAAACCGAAATCGACCATTCGGACAACCCACTGCTGCTGAAAACGGATCAATGCAACCCATCGCAAGATCAATTGGGGCCGGCCAATTCCGCATCGTCAGCGCGCGACGCCGCCAGTGCTGCAATATCTTGCATGATGGCGCGGGCCGCGGCAGCTCGCTGGTTCAGTCCTGGATATCGATGGCTTGCCTCCCCCCGCCATTGATCAGTGGAAAGGACCTGCCCGAAGTTGACGATAACTCGATCAAGCCGCGGTGTCTCGTGAGTCAAATCTTTGTCGCGGGTTACCGGCAGCGTGCAACCAGCGATATTGCCCAGCAACATGTATTCGAACGATTTCAAGTAACTGTCCGTTTCCGGAATGGCCCGCGTGGTCGAAATCTCGCCTGGCCGAATCCGCGTCCCCGTCGGAAATAATGCAAACACCCAGCCTTGATGGCGAAGATCGTGTATCTCTCGATGCGCGGCGATATTGATCAGATTGCCCTCATGGATTTCTTCCGGCGAGTGATCCTCCCGCAGCCAAGATCGGGGCGTGACGATGACCCGATGAAACGCCTGGACCAGGATGCCGGTCATTCCGGGGTCTTCCTGCAATTTGCGACCGGCGATCCAGATGATTTTCTCGAACAACTGCGGTTTTGCATGATCCTGTAGCAGCGCGCACAAAGTCGGCACGTCCAAGTTGGATCGGTGATTCAAGCACAAGACACATGACGCGCCGCCATCGGCCAGTTCGATTAAGCGCTGGAGTTGTTCGATTCCATTTAGGCCACTCCCGGGAAGCAGCAGTCGCCGGCTGATGCGCGTTAGATATGATTGAATGTCGCGCTGGGCCCAAAACAGAACTTGGTCGTGACTGGTCGGCTGTGGCGGTGTCAAGCGGCACGTCTGCTGCAATTCCGACAGAATTGGGGCAAACGCTTGCATCACATCGCCCGGCGGCAGTGGTTCAGTGTTTTCTTCGTACATCACCTTGGCTGGCCGTGTCCCACTCGAGCATTTTCTGGCCGATAAATTCGCAAACCGCTCGCTGCTCGGCGTGCCCACGACCAGGCACGATCATGGGGGCTCCAAACGCAAATCGGACGCGCCGAGTTGGAATGATCCTACCAAAATCGGTGCGAAAAATCCCGGTTTGCCAGGCGTCCGTCTGCAATGCCAATGGAATGACGGGGACGTTGGCTCGCGCGGCGAGCTTGACACCAATTTTGTTGAAATGTGCCGGATCAAATGAACTCATCCGGTGAGCTTGTGGAAAAATGACGATGGAAATTCCCCGTGTCAGCCGTTCGAGGCCGCCCTTCATGATGCGCTGGAAATCTTCCCGCGGATTCAAGCGGTCGACCACAATCGGATCGCGCGAGCGCAAAATGTGCTTAAACACCGGGTACTTGAGCAACGTTGATTTAACCACGAAGGTGACAGGATGGGTTGGCTGAATTAATCCGGGCAACACCGCAGTTTCCAACGTACTCATGTGGTTGCCAATGAATAAACAGGGGCCGGCCAGTTCCTCAAAATAATGCGTTCCCGAAATCTCGAATTCGACGCCAACATTTTCGAGTTCGCGCAGCACATTAACACTGTCCGCAATCCAGCGCTGATCGTTATAGTTTCCGCGGCGAGCCGCAGCACCTGCCTGCAGGACCATCCTGAGGAAGCGACAGTGAAAAGTGAGCGAAGGAAACGCGCTTGCATACCAGGGTATGGACCGCCGTTTCGTGCGATAAATTCCGTCAACAAAGTTGGACCAAGCCATGAAGAATACTGCTTATCTCCGAGGCGAGCCAATTTTTCTGGACTATCGGCGTTTGCGACACGCGTTGAGCGCCCGGCAAGTTTAACGTTGCTTGGACGCTAAGCTACTTCAGCTTGGCATATTGGCGCTTCAAAGACTACAGCGGCCTGGAGGGCAAAGCCAGACGTCGGGCAGATTCATTTCCGATCGGATGCCGGTTTTCCAAACAGCCTGGCGATGGCTTTCAAGGCGTCGGTGGAAGTAAATATGCCCACCACGTAGCTGCCATCGACGACCACCGCGCTGCCGGCTCGGCGCTCGAGCATTCGGCGGGCCACTTCGTCAACCGGCGTCAGCGGACTGACCGTCAACACATTTGTCTCACAGATTTCCTCAATCGGCACGTTGTCAATATTCTTGCCGTATTGGATGGTTGCATTCAGTATATCTCGTTGTGAAACGACACCTTTGAGATGGAGACCGCTCATTACCGGCACGTGGCGGATACCAAACAATTTCATCAAGCGTTTTGCGTTGGCAACATTGTCAACTCGTTCAATTTCCAGCGGTAAGCGAGTCATCAGCCGTTGCACTATGGGCGCTTTCATGTCGATCCACTCGCCTGACCAAGGGACATGGCAGGAATAAAAACAACGGCGGCGCTAAAAACACCACCCGCACATAAGTTGTCCCGGTCAGCCTCTGAACTGGCTGAACGATCGGGTCGAAACGTGGGCCCGTCCCACTCGGTGGGAATCAGACGCACCGGTCCATGAGGATTATCCTTGTCGCGCTCGATGCGGAATCTGCCACGCACGTAATTGTGACAGTTGATGCACAGGGTCGTCATCTGCAAATAAGTATAGTGGGCGTCTTGCAGGTTTTTCTGATCGGACAGCTGCATCAATTTGGCGCAGTGCCGGCGAAATTCGCTACCATAGTGTTCGTAGACCGCATCCGGGGCGTGTGGCCATTGAAGTGCTTCGCTCATGCGTTTCATGTTTTCCGCTCCGTGGCGGATGAGTGCAAAATTTTCGGACACCAACCCGTCAAGCACGTGTTGCGAACTGACCAGTTTCGCGCGCATAAACGGCGCAGTATTTTTGTCCTGTTTGCGCGTTTCCGTTTGTTCCTGGTAAATTGCTGAGACACCAGCCGAAACCAGCGCAACGGACATCAGAGTAAGCCAAGGAGCCTGCATGAAAAGATTCCTCCAGGTTTTTGGACGGATAATCGCGATCGCTGCCAAGGGTTCTGCAACCGAAGAATAGAAACTACGGCAATTTGCGAACAGATCAATTACATGGAAGGTCGACCCGCTGTCTGCTGGCGCGCCGCGTCGCACACCGGAATTTTGCCGTTACCAGCAACATGAAAGGCGTCAAAAACCGTTGATGGCCTTTTCCAATGCGGCCAGCGTCTGGTCGTAGAAGCCGCGGGCGCTATCGGGCGTGTCACCGATGCAGACGATTCCGAATTTGCCGAATTCCGACAGGGCACCGATCAAGTGGAACACGACGCCCTGCTGGATCGTGCTATGAAAATGCAAATTGTTCTCCACGGCAATGTCGATCAGATCATCCGGGCTGAGACCCTTGTAGGCGTCGCAGCAAACGTTGTCCGAGGCAAAGTAACAGCGTGACGTACCGCCAGGGGCGATAAACTCGCCGCTGGCGCAGTCGTAACGACCGTTGGTCAGGAACTGCAACATCATAAACGGATGCGTGGTACCGCCTTTGCGCAAATTGATTTCGATCGCGTAATGTTTCCAACCATCGGGTTGCGGGATGGAAACGAAATCCACGCCATATCGACCGATCACACCTTGCCGTTGCAACAGATGGCCCACCCGCCGTCCCACGTCCTGCAATTCCATGCGGTACTGGGCGTCGGCGGGAAACGTGCATCCCAAAAATATCTGTCCGCTGGGCCCGCCCAGGATTTGATCATGGGTCGAGACGACCTCGACTTCGCCGAGCGGATTGATACGACATTGCACCGATGGCGAGCGTTTTTCGTTGCCTTCCACGAAGGC
>JBFILF010000381.1:0-5522 GCA_041599835.1 Pirellulaceae bacterium | reverse complement strand
TTTCATTCCACCTCCGGCAAAAAACATGGTGAAGGCATGCGGGTGATGGTCGCGGCCCAGAAACGTCGAACCATTACGAGCTTCGTTCATCGACGTTCGTCCGAATTCGCCGCCGCAAATCACCAGCGTCTGGTCCAGGAGCCCGCGCTGCTTGAGATCCTTGATCAATGCTGCAACCGGCCGGTCCATTTGTTGGCATTTCATCGGAAGTTGGGTGACCAGGTCGTCGTGTTTACCGGTGCCATGCACGTCCCAGCCCCAATCGAACAATTGCACAAACCGCACTCCATTTTCGATCAGCCGACGGGCCAATAGACAGTTATTGGCCAGCGATGATGTACCCGGCTGGGCACCATACATTTCCAGCATCGCCGGCTGTTCATCGGCGATGTTCATCACCCGCGGCGCCTCGATCTGCATGCGGAATGCCAGCTCGTATTGCTTGATGCGTGTCAGCGTTTCCTGGTTGCCCAACGACTGGGCCTGCATCTGGTTCAGTTGATTGATGGTTTCCAAGCTCTTTTTACGAATTGCCCGGTCGATACCCGGCGGATTTTGCAAAAACAAGATCGGATCACCCTGCGTGCGACATTGCACGCCTTGAAACACTCCGGGCAAAAAACCGCTGCCCCAAGCCGCTTTGCCGGCGCTCGGATTGTTGCCGCCCGACACCAGCACCACAAAGGCCGGCAGGTTTTCATTATCCGTACCCAGCCCATAGGTGGCCCACGACCCAAGCGACGGGTAACCGGACCGCGGATTGCCGGTCAACAAAAACAGCTGGGCCGGCGCATGGTTGAATTGGTCTGTCACCATCGACCGCACGACAGTCAAATCGTCCGCCACGCCGGTCAGATGCGGGATGAGTTCCGAAAAATAGCCGCCCGTTTTTTCGTGCCGTGAAAATTTGCAAGTGTGGCCCAGCAGATTAGGGTGCCCTTTGATAAACGCGAACTTTTGATCTGCCAACAACTCGTCGGGGCAGGGCTGCATGTGCCGTTTTTCCAATTCCGGCTTGTACTCGAACAGCTCCAATTGGGACGGCGAGCCGACCAGGTGAATGTAAATCACTTGTCTGGCACGCGGCGACGTGTGACGGAGGGATGCCTGGGCGGTTCGGCCGAGCAATCCGGAAAGGGCCACGGCGCCAATGCCCACCTGACACGACTTGAGAAAGTGCCGTCGCGTCGTGTGGTGCAGGTACTGAGAGTGCACGTCTGAGTAATCAAATGATCGCGTCATGATCTGACAAGTCGTAGTTTTTGGTCAGCACTTCGTCCAGATTCAACAGAGTGTTGGCAACCACCGTCCAAGCGGCTTGTGCAATCCGGTCCTCATCTGACTCGGACGGGTAGGCGGCAACCAGCTTGTTGGCCTGGTCGGGCCGCCGTTGATACGAATCAAGCGTTGAGGCATAAAGCTGGGAGATGGCGGAAATCTCTTGCGGGTCAGGGGGTCGGCAGACCACGCGTTGAAATGCGTAAGTGATTTGTTGCTCGAGCGTCTGGCCGCCATGCCTCTGGATTTGTCCAGCCAGCGCCGCAGCGGCCTCGACAAATACCGGATCATTCAAGGTAACGAAAGCGGCCACAGGCGTATTCGTGCGGATGCGGCGCACCGTGCAAACTTTGCGATCCGTGGCATCCATCGCCATGAACGACGGGTAAGGATGCGTGCGCCGCCACTGCGTGTAAACGCCCCGCCGGTAACGGTCTTCGCCTTGGCTTTCGTTCCAGTCCAGCGAACCGCCAAAGGCCGCGTTGAGTCCCGATTTGGGTTGTGGCGGGTGAACCGGTGGTCCGAACATCTTGGGCGAAAGTAAACCGCTGGTTGCCAAGGCGTAATCGCGAATTTGCTCAGCCGTCAATCGGAAGCGTGGCCCGCGAGAGACCAGGCGATTTCGCGGGTCCAGTTCAAGTTCGTGCGGCGTGGTTTGGGTTGACTGACGATAGGCGTTGGACATCACGATTGTTTTGCACAACCACTTCATGGACCAGCCACTGGCGACAAATTCGGCCGCCAGCCAGTCGAGCAACTCCGGGTGCGAGGGCAGGGAGCCCTGCGAGCCAAAATCTTCGCTGGTTTCAACAATGCCAATCCCAAAAAACTGTTCCCAATGCCGGTTGACCGCGACCCGAGGCGTGATCGGGTTTTCGGTATTCACCAACCACTGCGCCAATGCCAATCGATCCAAGTCGTCTTGTGCTGAGGACGTCAAGGCCGCTGGCAACCCTGGAGTTACCGGTAGACCGGGATTGTTGAACGCGCCGCCCACCGCGATATGGGTCTGGCGTTGTTGGTCCGGCAGCAATTCCCGCATCACCGGCGTCCGCGGCAAATTGATTTGCGCGACTTGCTGCTTGAGTTGCTGCAGTTGTTTTTCTGTCTGGGCAATAACCTGGGGGTCGCTGGCATGGGCTGCTTGTGCGGCGGTTTGTTCAATCAGACGATTGAGGGACGCCAACTGCTGTTGAACGTCCTCGGTCATCACCGGGATGGTCGGTCGATTGTCGGGTTGGTCGTTGTCGGCGGTTTGATTGAAGATGGCAAAGAATTGGTAATACTCTTCATGGGTGATTGGATCAAACTTGTGCGTGTGGCATTGGGCGCAACCCAATGTCGTGCCCAACCAGACTTGGGCCGTCGTGTTGACACGATCCACGATCGCGGCGTGCCGAAACTCGGCATCGTCCGTGCCCCCTTCGGTATTGGTCATCGTGTTGCGATGAAACCCCGTGGCGACCAATTGATCGTTGGTCGCATTGGGCAATAGATCGCCGGCCAATTGTTCGATGGTGAATTGGTCAAATGGCAGGTCCTGGTTGAAGGCCCGAATGACCCAATCGCGATACGGCCAAATCGTGCGCAATTCGTCTTGCGCGTAGCCCTGTGAGTCGGCATACCGGGCCAGATCCAGCCACATTCGTGCCCAATGCTCGCCGTAGGCCGGCAACGACAGCAACTCATCCACCAGCCGCTCGTAATTTTCATCGGTCGGGTCGTCAACCAACATTTTTGTTTGCTCTGGAGTCGGTGGCAAACCTATCAGGTCCAGCGCCAGACGCCGGGCCAATTTTTCCGGCGGGGCAAGCGGCGCCGGTTGCCATTTCTTGGCATTGAGTTGATGCAAGATGAATTGGTCGATCGGATTACGAACCCAATTCCCATCATCGACATCCGGCGGCACCGGTCGCTTAATCGGACGATACGACCAGTGCGTATCGTATTTGGCCCCTTGCCGAATCCACTGGCGGATCAGCGCTACTTGCTCACCGGTCAGTGGCGGTCCGGATTCTTCGGGCGGCATTCGCTCGCCGACGTCATCCGTCGCGACGCGGCGCAGCAGTTCACTAAGGTCCGGCTGGCCCGGCACGATGCCGATTTCACCACTATCCAATTCTGCCAATGCCAGATCGCGCTGGTGCAGACCCAATCCGCCTTCGCGAGCCGCTTCGTCGGGGCCGTGGCAGGCAAAACAGTGAGCCACAAAAATCGGTCGGATTTCCAGCGAAAATGAAATCTGATTATCTTGCGCCTGCATTGTCGAAAGCGGTACCCCCATTGCCAGCAGGCAACTCGCCCAAATGCAGTGAACAACGCGCCGAAAAATCATCGCAATTTCGATAATCGTTTTACGTTGAATGACTGACCAATCATGCATCCATTTTAGCACAGCTTGCGACCCTTGTTCGACCGATGACTTTTTCGTCGGGACAATCTGAGGACCAGTCGCGTACAAAACCCGGCTGTACCGATGCCGGAACCGTCTTCACACGCTGTCACGTTGTCGATTCCAAATTGAAAATCGGTCCATGATTTGCACTGATTTCGAAATTCCCCAGTTGTCGATGGGAAGTTGCCTAGATGGCCACCCGGCGAGCGTCGGATCAGGACATGGGGATCCGGCAAGTGGGCGTTTTTGTCACGTGCAGGCAGACGCCGACGCGGAAGCAGCACGCCAGGCGGCGTTTCCGCAACATTACTTGATCATCACAAACGAATTGTGTATGGAAGTCTATGGATTTTAGTGACGAGGAGAAGTCTATGATTTTGCAATCTGGAGACAAAGTGCTTATCGCGCATCGCCGTTTATTTCAAAACGATGAACCGCGATTCTTTGTGGGCGAGGTTCTGGCCTATGAAGACGGCGTCATGAAAATCGACGGTTACTCGTACGTCAAGGACATGGCCGGCGGCATGGTGGTTCGAAAAGACGAACCCAGAACCAAAATTGTCTCAATCTCTTCCGATGCATTTTTGATTTATCAATTGCCAGCGGACACGCGCCTCGAATCGGTCAAATTCGAAAACGAGGAAGGGGTCCAATACTTGACCGATGGGCACAACTTGAGAATGAACCTCGCCGAATATCCGCGGTCCGGTCATATGTAAACGGAAATGAAATATTTCAGCACCTTTGGTGACAGCGAATGATCCAGATTAATCGCGTATTGGTTCCAGTTGATTTCAGCGAGTTCTCGGATGAAGCGCTCAAATATGGCCGGGAATTCTGCGAGAAATTCGCCGCCGATTTGCATTTGCTGCATATTCTTGAAATTCACACGTCGCGCACACCCAGTTTCGCGTTAGGGCTGGCGGTTCCCAAGCGGTACGAGGAATCACAAGAACAAGCGATGGAGAAATTAAAGGAGCTGCCGGGAAAAAGTTGGCCAGCGGAGCGATCCGTCGTTCGAGAAACTGCCCACGGGTCGCCATTTGTGGAGATCATCAAATACGCCAAGGAACATACCATCGACATTATCGTGATGGGCACGCACGGCAGAACCGGCTTGAACCACGTATTCATGGGGAGCGTCGCCGAAAATGTCGTCCGTCAAGCACCCTGTCCCGTGCTGACGATTCGCCCTGAGGGACATTCCTTTGTGGCGCCTTGATATAAAGTCGTTGGCAATTGATTACAATTCCCGGCTGGACCCAACTCACGGCAAACGCCGATGGGCGAGGGGACACGCGAATCGCTCTTCGAGCGTGCATCAATGACAGCTTGATGTACGAACATGCGGAGATCCGCCGATGCCAGTTGTAATCGTTGTCAGCTGCCTGGTGATTCTGGTGGGAGGCGTCGTTGCATTCGCTGACCAGCCACCGGAGTTTCCCTCGCATCCACCGATGCGATCGTTGCCAGTGGCTGCGCCGCGCCCATTGGCGGACGGGCCGGTTTATTTTGTCGACGCCACGAACGGTTCGGATTCCAATCCCGGAACGCAGCCGGCGCCGCTTCAGTCAATTCAGCACGGGATTTCAGTGCTGAAGCCTGGCGATACGTTGTGCCTGCGCGGCGGGACATACTACGAACGCTTGTCCGTGACCTTGACCGGTGAAACGGACCGTCCGATCACGATTCGCGCCTACCCCAATGAACTGGTTGTCATTGACGGTGGCTATCGCGAGTTTTTCGAACAGCCGGTCGAAAGCTGGGAGCCCGTTGACTCGGGCGTTTCGGGAGAATTTCGGTCGAGCCGCAAGTACCCGGGACTTGCGGCGGAGCCCGATTCGCGACG
>JBFILF010000380.1:0-5523 GCA_041599835.1 Pirellulaceae bacterium | reverse complement strand
CGTACCAAATCACGGTATTCCCCGACGGCCGCGCGATCGTAGCGGGAACCGACGACGTGGCCAAAGCAAAAACGGTTTTTGCCCAGTGGATTGGCAGCTGACGTACGAGCGATCGCGGCAAGCCTTGATGGCAACGCCAGCTAAGTGTATAAATTACACTTAGAGTGTGATCCGTTGGCGTGGCAAACGAGCTGGTGTCGGCATTCCAGTTCTCCAAACGCGACGCCCGCGACGTCATTGACCAACCCTCGCTCACGGTGACGGTCACGCTTCACCAACCGACCACTCCGGTTTCACAGGGAGGCGCGGTGCCGGCTGGTCAACATCACAAGGCAGTTAATTGTGCGAAACGTCTATCATTCGTCGCTTGCCCTGCTGACCGACATGTATCAGCTGACCATGGCGTACGGCTACTGGAAGCTGAAGCGGTATGATCGGCCGGCGACGTTTCATTTGTATTTTCGCCAATTGCCGTTCGAAGGCGGTTTTACCATCGCCGCCGGTTTACAAACGGCCGTCGAGTTCTTGCGGGATCTGAAATTTCAGACCGAGGATATAAATTATCTGGCCGAATTACAGGGTTCTGATGGATTGCCAATATTCGATGCGGACTTTCTCCAATTCCTGGCCGAGTTTCAATTCGCCTGTGATGTGGATGCGATCCCGGAAGGAACCGTTGTATTCGCAGACGAACCGCTATTGCGCGTGACTGGGCCGATTGGACAATGCCAGATCGTCGAATCACCGTTACTGAATATTCTGAATTTTCAAACGTTGATCGCCACCAAGGCGGCCCGGGTGTGCCAGGCCTCGGAGGGCCAATCCGTGTTTGAGTTCGGGTTGCGGCGGGCCCAAGGAATCGACGGCAGTCTGGCTGCCAGCCGTGCGGCGTACATTGGAGGCTGTGCCGGCACCAGCAATTTGCTGGCCGGCAAACACTTTGGCATTCCCGTCAAAGGCACTCATGCTCACAGTTGGGTCATGTCGTTCGATTCTGAATTGGACGCTTTTCAAGCGTACGCGAATGCCATGCCCAATAACTGTTTGTTCCTCGTCGATACATACGACACGGTTCAGGGCATCAGTAACGCGATCAAAGTGGGTCGGCAACTACGGGAAAACGGCCAACGGCTCTTGGGGATCAGATTAGACAGTGGAGATCTGGCCGAATTGAGCAAAACGGCGCGGTCGATGCTGGATGAGGCCGGCTTTGAGGACGCAATCATTGTCGCCTGCAATGAATTGGATGAATCGATCATTGAAACGCTGAGACAACAGGGCGCGCAAATTGCCGTCTGGGGTGTGGGGACTCGAATGATCACGGCATTCAACCAACCGGCGTTAGGCGGCGTGTACAAATTGGGCGCGATTCAGGACGAACACGGACAATGGCAACCTAAAATCAAGTTATCGGATCAAGCGGTCAAGACCTCGCATCCCGGTCGCCTCAGAGTTCGTCGCTACTACGATGGCGATGTTGCGGCAGCCGACATGATTTACGACGAGTTATTAGGAGAACCCGAGCCGATCGTCGTGCATCCACTGGATCCCACGCGTCGCCAACGATTGGACCCGGGTTGGCGAAGTGAAGAACTGCTGCAATCCGTGTTGGCCGGCGGGCATTTGGTGCATCCTTTGCCCTGCATCCAGGAAATCCGAAACCGGACCTTGAGGCAATTAAATCAATTTCATGCGGGTATCAAACGGCGCGTTAACCCGCACTGGTTCCCAGTCGGATTGGAACGGCAGCTGTACGAATCCAAAACGAAATTGATCCTGGACGCACGCGGATTCGAGCGACCATGAGTTACCGGTACAAGTATCCACGGCCCGCTGTCAGCGCCGATTGTGTCGTGTTTGGCCTGGATGCCGACAACTTAAAAGTCTTATTGATCCAGCGACGCAAGTCACCGTTTCAGGGCGACTGGGCATTGCCGGGTGGATTCGTGGAAATCGACGAGGACCTGGATTCAGCCGCCCGCCGCGAATTAAAAGAAGAGACTGGATTGAGCAAAGTCTACTTGGAACAGCTGTATACGTTCGGCGAGGTCGAGCGGGACCCGCGGGGCCGCGTGATTACCGTCGCGTATTTTGCGCTGGTCAATTTGGCGAGGCACACCGTTCGGGCAGCGTCAGATGCGTCCCGCGCCGTGTGGTTCTCGATGTCGGATTTGCCAGCGTTGGCGTTTGACCACGAAGAAATTCTCAGCGTCGGTTATCAAAGATTGAAAAACAAGGTGCGATACCAACCAATTGGATTTGAGCTTTTGCCCGCCAAATTCACTTTGCGGCAACTGCAACAAATGTACGAGATCATATTGGGCCGCGAGCTGGACAAGCGCAATTTTCGCCGAAAGATTTTGAGCATGGGCATCCTGGTGGAACTGGATCAATTTGAATCCAACGTGGCGCGTCGCGCAGCCCGTTTGTTTCGGTTTGACCGGCGCGCATACCGCAGACTGACAAAACACGGGTTTAATTTTGAGATCTAAGGACGACCTTCCATGGACGCGTTAATTTTAGTGGATTTGCAAAACGATTTTTTGCCGGGCGGTGCGCTGGCGGTACCCCGGGGTGACGAAGTAATCCCCATCGCCAATCGGCTGGTTGGTCATTTCGGATTCGTCGTGGCGACACGGGATTGGCACCCGCCGGATCACAGTAGTTTCGCCAGTCAGCACCCGGGACACGCCGTGGGGGACGTGATCGAGGTGGGCGGTGTGGCCCAGGTTTTATGGCCGGATCACTGCGTCCAGGGCACGAAGGGTGCCGAGCTTGCCGCGGCGTTGAATGATGCGGCGATTTCCGAAATTGTCACCAAAGGAACTTCGCGAGACATCGACAGTTACAGCGGCTTTTTCGACAACAATCAACGCCAGGCGACGGGGTTGCTGGATATTCTGCAACGAAGTGGAATTACGCGAGTGCACGTGATGGGTTTGGCCACCGACTATTGCGTCAAGTTCACGGCATTGGACGCCCTCAAGCTGGGATTTGAAACGAATCTGGTCCTGGAAGGATGTCGCGGCGTTGACTTGACTCCGGGTGATTCCGATCGAGCAGTCGACGAAATGCGCGCGGCCGGCGCCAGCGTCCGATAAACGCGACGGGCGGGGCGATCAAGGACGTGACCAGAAAGTGGTCAGATTATTTGTTGGACAGACATCGGTTGAGTCACGCGTTGACGCTTCGGATTACGAACATGCCCCGCAGCCAGCGCGACGTATCCAATTCTCGGCCAGTCCCTGGCAATCATTTCTAGCTAACTTTGCGCCTGGGGCATCGCGCATCGGTCCCGTAGAGTCGTCAACATCGCTGTTATCGGCACAAGCGGGCGGGAACAATATTCAACCGCCCGTGTTCTTTTATCTCCCGGCGCGACCGGCTTCAGCGGAAAAAAGCTAGGCTTTCAAGTGAACGCGAGTCTCTAGGACCATGGGCAGCTCTGACCGAGCAGGCTCGCGATCGTTAGATACGTTCGTACCAGTTGCCAATCAACTGCGCGGGCTTTGTTCGCCGTTCAACAGCCAAATGAAAAGATCGCCATGGCGTATCCATCGTATCGCAATGTCTGTCGGTCAGTCCAAAACTTATTACGCTCCGGCAACAACTCCGCCCGCCCATCGACCGACGATGTATCCGACATCACTATTCCATGCGCAGGCAACACGATTAATCTTACGGCGCTCGAAGATCGTGTGTTGTTCGATGCAGCTCCTGTGACTTTCGATGTTGATGGCGTATCTGGATCATCCGATTTGACAGCTGTCGAGTTCAGCGAACTCGTACACGACAACCCGGACTGGGCGTCCGCGGTAGCCAGCGGCTGGCATGCATCTGAATCCTGGTCATTTGCCGAATCGTTTGATCGCGTAGCGGATCGGGCCGTGGCCAGCATCGATGGACTGGAAAGCCTGATTCAATCGACAGACGGCGAAGGCACCACACAACTGGTCGTCATCGATCGCTCGTTGGATGACTATCAGCAACTTTTAGAATCGTTGCGACAAGACCATGAGAACCTGGCGATCGTATTTGTCGATGGCTCGGATGACGGAATGGCCGTCATCAGCCGCGCCTTGAACCGGTTGGGTTCTGTATCGGCAATTCATGTTTTTTCTCATGCCGACGATGGGCAATTACAGCTGGGCAAAACCAATCTTTCCGGGGACTCCCTGGACGACTATGCGTGGCAAATTGGCCAATGGCGCGATTCGCTGACGGCTGACGCGGACATTTTATTTTATGGCTGCAATCTGGCGGCTTCGGAGGACGGTGAACAATTACTGGAGGCCTTGGCGCGGTTGACGGGAGCCGACATTGCGGCCAGCGAGGATTTAACCGGGCATCGAGCGATGGGCGGCGATTGGACTTTGGAATACACGTTTGGAGAAGTTCAGACGGATATCGTCTCGCCAAATCTCCAAGCTGAATGGTGGTCCGTATTAGCTTTAGTTCAGGCCGATGGCGACGTGGCGATTACCGGCGACGCGGAAACCACTATCCGGGAACACCGGGGTTCGGCACATGCTGTGGCGATGGATGACAACGGTAACCACGTCGTCGTGTGGTCCCGCGATACGGCATCCAGCGGTTGGGAGATAATCGGCCAAAAATATGATTACCTCGGCGTCGCCGAAGGTGGCGAGTTTACCGTGAATCAAACCTCGCCGGGCGATCAGACATGGGCCAGTGTTGGCATGGACGCCGATGGTAACTTTGTCGTCACCTGGACAGATCAGCCGACCAACTCGGTAATGGCGCGGCTTTATTTTACGGATGGCACGGATTCTGGTGAGTTCGTCGTCGGCAATAACGGTTTGAATTCATCAGTCTCAATGAACGATGAGGGGCGTTTTGTTATCGTCTGGGAAGGCTCAGGTGTCGGTGATTCTGCCGGAGTATACGCCAGCTACTTCGACACGGATGGCTCGACGATCCGCAACAATTTCCTGGTCAATTCGACCGTGGTTGGATTACAGGACGACGCGGACGTCTCCATCGACAGCAGTGGAAATTTCGCGGTCACCTGGGAAGACAACGGGATTTGGGTGCAGCGGTTTGCCAGCGATGGATCCCACGCCGGCGGCGAAACCCAGGTCGTGGCCAATGCCGGCTGGAATTTTGTTGATCCGACAGTGGAATTGCGCGACGACGGTAAACTGATTGCCGCATCGACTTTTACCAACGGGCTGGGTAGCGGCGTTTGGGCTTGGATTTTGGACGGCGGCAACAATATCGACCGCTCGTTTAGAGTCAACCAGACTGTCGTCGGCATGCAAAGCGACCCATCGATTGCATCAGTGTCCAGCGGCGAATTCCTGATTACCTGGTGGGGCTTTGGCGCCATCGCGGATGAGTCGGACGTTGACGGTGGCGTTTTTGCTCGCAAGTTTGGCGCCGATGGCTCGGCATTGAATGGCGAATACCGCATCAACAATTACACCACCGGGATCCAACAATTTTCCTCCCTGGCAGCGTATGACTTGGATACCTATGTGGTGGTGTGGAGCGGCGAAGGCG
>JBFILF010000379.1:0-5523 GCA_041599835.1 Pirellulaceae bacterium | reverse complement strand
GGATTTATGATGTCACCAATGTCGCTACGCAATTGCCGTCGTTCCTGGGGCAAACGCCTGATGGTGGTGACAGCACACATTCATGTTGGCCGACCGATAATGGCGATTACGTGGTGACTGGTGAAGAGCGGGCGGGCGGTGGCATCAAGGTCTATCGGATTACGGATAACGGCGCGTCGCTCACGCTGCAGCTGACGGATTCGCTGAGTCTGGTGGACAGCACGCACAATCAAGTGATGGTCGGATACCGGTTATACAATTCTTGGTATGCCGATGGGCTACAGGTGTTTGACGTCGATCCAGTAACGGGATTACTGCAATTTGTAACGAGCTACGACACTCCCAACGCCTGGGGTGTTTATCCCTTTCGCGGTGTTCATGAGGTGTTGATATCCGACATTAATAACGGTTTGTACATCATTGACACCGACCCGCCCCCGCCGGCGCTGCAGTTCGTTTATCCCAGCGGCAGGCCCGAGCTGATTACACCATCAGGTGGCGTCGCGTTTACCGTGGAAGTGCAAGGACTTGGTGGCGTGCCGGCACCCGGAACCGGCGTGCTGCTCGTCGATCGTGGATTTGGATTTGAGTCCTTTCCTATGACGGAGCAGTCGCCCAACGTTTACGAAGCAAATTTTCCTGCCGCCGATTGCGGAACGGAGATCAAGTATTACGTAAGCGCTGATTCAACGCTCGGGCAAACCCAAAACGATCCAAAGGATGCTCCGGCAACCCATTTCACGGCCGTCATCGGCAGCTCCCAGGTCATCGCATTCGTGGATGACTTTGAGTCGGATTTAGGATGGACGGTTAACGGTGATGCCACAGACGGGCAATGGGACCGCGGCGTCCCAGTCGGCGGAGGCGACCGGGGCGATCCGCCGACCGACGCCGACGGGTCGGGAAGTTGTTTTTTGACCGACAATGTTGATGGCAATTCGGATGTGGACGGCGGCAGCACGGTGTTGACGTCGCCGCTGCTGGACGCCGCCGCCCCAGCCAATCACGAAGCCGTTGTTACCTATTACCGTTGGTACTCCAACCACACCGGCGCCGCGCCAGAATCCGATGTGTTTGATGTGGAGATATCCAATGACAACGGTGCTTCTTGGGTCATTTTGGAAACGGTCGGACCCAGCGGTCCCGAAGTGCAAGGAGGCTGGTTCAAGAAATCGTTTCGCATCCGAGATTTTGTTACGCCCACCAATCAAATGCGATTGCGATTTACCGCATCGGATCTCGGGGGCGGTTCCGTTGTTGAGGCTGGCGTGGATGGCGTGCAAATTCGACATCTCAGCTGCGAGGAAACGGCCTGGCCGGACGGTTTAACCGTGATTCTCGGCAGCGTCCAGTCGGGCGGACTGCTGGAGACGTTCGACGGTGACGATCAATATCTGGTGTTGAATCCGCAATTCCTGTCCAGCCGTTATCAGCTGGTTTTCACAGTCGATGCAACCGCGCCCACGGACACGCCAACCCAACTGAAATTCAACATGGAGTCCCGCACGTTTAATCTGGTGGGATTTGTGCAGCGCAAAATTGAATTGTTTAATTATGTGTCTGGCAGCTTTGAGCTGGTTGATACTCGCAACACCACATCGGCGGATGCGTTGACCGTCGTGATGCCGTCGGGCGATCCGCAACGATTCGTGCAAGCCGGCACAGGCGCGATGCAGGTTCGTATCAGCTACCAGAACGGCTTGCCATTTTGGGTAACGCGTACTGCCAACCTGTATTTGCCGTTTCGAACGTACGTCGATCTGCTGACTTGGACAATCGTTCCTTGACTGCCCCCATCGTGCCGCGCGTTGCCATTCGCGAAAGGGTATGGCCGGCAAAGTGGGAATATTGCGGCCAGCGCGTCAAATTGGCGCGCGCCCTATGACACAGCCGCGTGCATATTTCACCGGAAATGCAGGTAACCGCGACACTTTGGCCGCCAATGACGGTTAACAATCCAGCGGGAAAAGTTTTTTTCGCGGCCGAGCTGGCCGAACTGTTCCGCAGTCGTCGCTCAATCGTTCGTCAAAGGATCAATCATGCGCAAAAACTACTGGATCGGCTCGTTGGCAATCTGCATTGTTGTCTTCTGTTCCACGTTGATGTCCGCTCAGGATTGGCCGCAATGGCGCGGATTAAACCGCGATGCCATTACCGATTTTGACGTGCCAACCGAGTGGCCCGAATCGCTGCTGAAAAATTGGACGGTCGTCGTTGGCGATGGAGTTTCCTCACCATCGGTCCAAGGTAACAAGGTGTTTGTGATGGCATTCCAGGACGGGAATGAGGTCATGCGGTGTCTCGACGTCAAAAGTGGTAAGGAATTATGGAAAGACGAATACCCTGCCCAACCCGCATCGGGTCCGGCGAGTGGATTTCCGGGAACTCGATCTTCCCCAGCCGTGGCTGCAGGAAAAGTGGTCACGATGGGCGTCAACGGAACGATTTCTTGTTGGGATGTGGAAACTGGAAAACTCGCCTGGCGAGTCGACGAGTACACGGGACAGATTCCACGTTTTTCAACTGCAAGTTCACCATTGATTTTTGAGGGAACTTGCGTAGTGCAGTACGGTGGCGAACGGGGCGGTGGCATTGCGGCCTATAACCTCAAATCGGGAGATGAAATCTGGAATTGGGATGGCGACGGAGCGACCTACGGATCACCGGTGCTGATCCAGATTTCCGGTGAGCAATTTCTGGTAACGCCGACCGCGCAAAAGCTGGTGATGCTGAACGTCGCTTCCGGAGATTTGGCGTGGGAAATGGAATATCGACAGGGACGCTATAACGCGGCCACGCCCGTTGTGCACGGGCAGACGGTGCTGATTGCCGGACCGAATCGAGGCATTACCGCAATTGAATTCACTGTCAGCGATGGTGAAGTCAGTGGCAACGAAATTTGGCGCAACGATGACGTCAACACGACAACGATGTATAACACGCCCGTATTGCTGAACGGCATGATGTTCGGACTATCCAGTGGAAACCAACTGTTTTGTGTCAACGTCGAAAATGGTGAGACACAGTGGAACGCACCGTTCAGTTCCGGTGAAGGTGGCGGCGAACAGGCACGTGATAACCAGCGGGGTGGCCGGCGCCAACTTGGCGGGCGCGGTGGACGCCGTGGTGGCGGGCGCGGTGGATACGGATCGATCGTCAGCGCGGGCTCAGTGTTGTTTGGCTTGACCCCGGCATCCGAACTTGTCGTTTTTGAGCCCAATCCGCGCGAGTTTGCGGAATTGGTTCGTTACAAAATCGCGGAGTCTCAAACGTATGCATACCCGGTGCCCGTTGCCGACGGGATCTTGATCAAGGACAAGCAATCGCTCGCGCTGTGGAAACTGAAGTAGCAGCGTTGGTCGAGGTCGGTTTCTGGATCGACACTCAGGCCGAAGGTTTGTGGACTGACGAGGTGATCCGGACGAATCCAGCCGGATACTGACACTGTAAATGCAGGGCCCAGTCCGCTTGCATCCGGCGAAGGAACGACCCATCGTCACATTTTGGAAATGAAAGGCGATGATCGGGCAGTACTGACCGTTTCCGTTCTCGGGCCGGCTGAAAAATGGACGACGGTGGTTATGATGACATTTCGAAAACGAGATTAAGCCAATATGGCCTGATAAACGGTTGGCGAGCCACCAAACCAACTGAAAACTCTTGCCACCCGTGCTGAAAAACAGGTACAATAAGGTTCGGCATTGGAAGCCACGCCTACCGTATATACAGCTTGCCTACCTGTTTCGATTCCTGATGGCCACAAATACGGCCGTATTCGAGTTGTTGCACGCAACAACAATGCGTGCGTAATTTGAGCCGCCCACCAAATTTATTGCCGTGATGCCAATTGACTATTGGTGCGCCACGAAACTGGCTGTTGACGTCGCAGGTCCCGATTCGACGTTTACGACCCACGTGGACAAACCCTTCGCCATGGTTGGGACCCGGCGCGACTGCGAAATAGTCGTGCCGAACAAGCAACTCAGCCGCCGCAAATTTTATTTGCATGCGGTTGATGATGGCATCTTCTTTCTTGACCTTGCTCCCCGTTGGTCGGGCGGTCCGATGCACGGATGGATCGAAGCGGGAGATAAACTGCAGTTCGGCGAATATGAAATTACGGTCAATCTGAAAGGTCACGAAACGGCGCTGTGTAACCCCGAGGCGTATTTAACCGACCGTGGGTCTCTGGACTGTCTGGGTCCCACGCTCGACATTTCGACCGGTGAAAAAACAGTTTGCCGCCAAATTATTTCTCGCCGCTTGACGTTGATCGGTCGCAAATCACCCAGCACGATTACTGTCTCTAGTCGCACGATATCGCGTGTGCACTGTGCGTTGTTTTTTGACGGCGAAGACCTGTGGGTCATTGATCTAAAAACGCGCGGCGGGACCAGATTTAATGGTTGCAAGATCGATGCGGTTAAATACGCCTGGGGCGTTCCCTTGCGGATCGGTCGGCTGAATGTGGTTTGCGATTTACCTTGGACGCTCACCGCCGGGGAAAAGATCGCCAAACAAAATGCACAGGTCGCGGCTCAACACGAGCACCTTGCTGATTCTTCAGTAACGACAAATGGCACTCCACCGCCTTCGGTGTTTGATTTGAAACCGCCGATTCACGAAGCCAGGCGTCGCGCCAAATACCTTTCGATGAAAAATGCCGTGCGCGATCAATCGACGTACATGCCCGAACCAAGTGAGAATGCGTCAGCCGGCGAACTATTAAGGCGACGTCTCGAACTCGAGCGAGAGAAATTCAAATGGGCACGATTTTGCAAGAAAATAAAGAAATACCTTACGTCGGAACTGGACCAACTGGAAACACTGCGCGGTGAATTGGACGGGTGCCAGCAGCAGCTTCGACAACAGCAGTCGCAATTGGCCATTGATATAGAACAATTGCAACATGCGCAGCTGGAGCTGGAACAAGCTAACTCCCACCTGGCATCTGAGCGACAATCACAAGGCGATCAACATGCGGAGCGGGCATCCGAATTGGACGCGCAGCAAAACGAGTTGAATCAAATTAAATGCCAGCTTGACAAGCGTAAGCGTGAACTTGACACATCGCTCCAGGCGCTTGAAAAACAGCAACGTCAATTGGAAAGTCAACGGCAGGAATTTCAACAACTGCGGGATGCCGAGTTGGAGGAACATCGAGAACTTCAAAGCGATTTGGCGCGCCAAAACAGCTTGCTTAGTTTGCGCGAGCAGGAAATTGATGCGGTGGCTCGACAACTCGACGTCGATCGTTCGGACTTGGATCAGGAACGGCGAGAGTTGCAGGGCGAGCGGCAAAATCTGTTAGACGAACATGCTGCTGAGTCCACCGCAATTGACCAGTTGCGCAGCGATTTCGAAAATCAAAAGAAACTACTGGAACAATCCCAACTCGAGCACGAAGCTGCCGTGCAGCAATTTGCGCTGGATCGCGCGCATGCGTTGGAGCGTGACAAAAGCGACTTGGCCGCGGACATGCAACAGCAGCGAGAGCAACTCGAAAACGACAAACGCAAATGG